>NZ_JBHZDH010000037.1:0-28216 GCF_042755925.1 Lysinibacillus sp. NPDC059133
GAAAGCGAAGCGACAGCAACAATGTTTTAACTGTGCGAAAGCGAAGCGACAGCAACAATGTTTTAACTGTGCGAAAGCGAAGCGACAGCAACAAATGTTTTCTGTAGCGAAAGCAAAGCGGCAGCTACAAAGCGCCCAGTGGAACGGAAATCAACCACACGTTTTGGTGATGATCTATTTTTTTGTATTCACACAATTTATAGAGAAATTTAGCGACCAAGCTCGATAAAAAATATTAATATTATGACAACGACAGACGTGAACAATAACATGTTCAAATCGATTTTTTCATACTATACAAACATGCAAGTCTCGGAGGGGTGTTGTATGTATTTTTTTACGAAAGGCTTGGTCATTCTTATAGGAAGTGTAGCGGTAGCATTAGGGATAAACCTATTCTTAACGCCCTATCAAATTTTAGATGGGGGTGTTGTAGGAATAGCGCTTATTTTACACTATATATATAAGCTTAAAATAGGTTTAATGATCATCATTATTAGTATTCCAATTTTCGTTATTTCTTGGTATAAATACAGAGCGTATTTTTACAATAGTATCCATGGATTATTCGCCTATTCTCTTAGTATCGATTTACTAAAGCCCGTCCGGAATCTTATTCATGTAGATGCCATCTATAGTGCCATATTTGGAGGGGCACTTATGGGTTTTGGTGTTGGTTTGATGCTTAGATTTCAGACAAGCACTGGTGGTACAGATCTGATTGCACAATTTTTAAGTGATAAAACCGGAATTAATGTCGGGATACTTATTTTTATGATAGATTCAATCGTCATCGTCATAGGGGGACTGCTTTTATCTTCTAGTACATTATTGCTTTCTATTATTACAATTTTGGTAGCAGGGATTACTACAAGTATCATGACTAGCCGTGTTTGAAAAATAAAAAATAGCTTCAGTAGCACTGAAACTATTTTGACATTCTTTATCGAGAGCTTTTCATCATTCGTTTTTTAGGGTGTGCAGGCTTTACTTCTGCTATTAATATGGCGAGTAAAATCATGACAGCCCCTACAACCATACGACTTGTTAATATCTCATGTAAGAATATAACGGATAGTACCATGCCGAAGAAGGATTCTGTAGACAGAATAATAGCTGCTTTTGTAGCAGATGTATATTGATTTGCAATATTTTGAAAAAGATATGCGAGAGTAGTTGAAAAAATGGCTAAGTAAACGATTGAATAGATTGCTTCTTTTTCAAGAGTAGTTGGGATATCGCCTCTACTGACTACGACCAAAACACCTAAAAAAGATGCTGTGATAAATTGAATGATCGTCAGGGCAATGGCATCTTCCTTTTGGACAAAAAGGTTCGTACAAAAAATATCAAAAGCGAAGGCGACAGCGCAAGCTAAGGAAAGCGCGTCTCCGATATTCATCGTCAGGGAACCTTGTAATGATAAAAAGCCGATTCCGACAATAGCTATAATCGAACCGATCATTTCATAGCCATCTATACGACGTTTGTAAACCGCAAACGCAATTAATGGAACAATAATGACATTTACAGCAGTTAAAAATGCATTTTTAGAGGGTGTTGTATATTGTAGCCCTACTGTTTGAAGGGCAAAGGCAATATACAGAATGGTCCCTAACAAAATACCTTTCCAGATAACTGATTTAGAAGCTTTTTTTAATCTGTATCCAAATAAGACTGTCAGTATAATCGAAGCTAATAAAAATCTGCCTGCCATTACTTGATAGGCTGTTAAATATTCCAATGCAATTGCCGTTATGACAAATCCACTACCCCAAACGATTGCAGTGACTAATAGCATACCATCAGCTATGTATTGTTTCATCATTCTTCCTCCTAACTTCAATAGAATAGCATGAGATGGAAGAAAATAGTTTGATTTTAATTCTAAAAATTCAGGCGTTTTTTTGTACTTATTCCAAAGCTGTCATTCGACATTCATTTTGCTATGTAATAAGTACAATTTAACGGCTGCCGCTATACGCTCATAAAAAACATAATCATTTTCTAATGGTGCTACTAGCTGCCGTATTTTTGACATACGATAACGGATTGTGTTTGGATGGCAGAAATGAGCAACGGCTACTTCCTTAATGTTGCCTTGTTTTACGACATAGGTGATTGCTGTTTTCATTAAATCCGGATCGGCCTTTTCCTCAAATAGGGGACCAAGATAGCTATTTACAAAGTCCATAGCAAAGGTAGCGTCCTTACGATGCAATTCAATTAACAACCAATCGGAAGCAAGGTTCTCATAATGACAGATAGGAGCCGATTCAATTTCAGCCATAATACGTGCATAAAAGGCTTCGCGAACGGCAATAGGGAATTTTGATTGTGTTATGTGACAACGACTATAGCCAAAGGTCCATGAATCAGTTGAGATTGCATACATTGTCAACCATTCATTGAGAAGTTTTTCAAATTGAAATTGCTGTGATGAATGGGTCATTACAATAAAGAGGCTCTTTTTATAGGTACAAATCATACCAGATTTCAATAGAGGCTCTAATTGGAAAAGGGATTGCATCCATTGACTACTTGCATGATCTTGCGCTTGAATATTAGCAATAAATACATATTTTTCAAAGGGCTTATTGATTTGCTGTAAAATAGACTTTATTTGTTCATCTGTTACGTCTTCCTCCATTAGACGTCGCACAATCGTTTCTAAAAAGAATGAATAGTCCTGTGTTTTCGCATAGGCCATCGTTTCTAAAATAATCTTTTCAAAAAATTCATCTCCGCCAAATCGCAATATCGGAAAATTGTGTTCGTCTGCATAGATTAACACTTCCTCTGGTAAATCCTCATAGATGACAGGTTTATAAGCTAATGCACTTGCCCCTAGCTCAATCAGGCTTTTCACGGCATTCCATAAATATTCTGGCTTGTGCTTTGCGAATAATAAACTGCTTAACACAACGCTATTCGGTGTGAAAATCGTTTCTCTCACAGTTTGAATATCGGGTGAAAATTCAAAGTCTAGAATTTCAACATTTTGAACGGGTTTATGTAAACCATTGTGACCGGCAACGACTGTAAATTCTTTTGTAATAGGCAGTTGTAAAAAGTTCTCTACGTTCATTACAATATCAAGCAACCTTTCGTATGATTGAGTATCTATTACTTATTATAGAAGCACTTGTCAGTAAAATACTATTAGTATCGCTGAAAGGATACAGTGAAAATAGCTGATAAGGCAATGCGAATCGCTGATAAACCATCCAAAAACCGCCGATAAAACCACTAACCTTTGCTTGACCTGCCTGCTCTATATCCTAAATTTATACCACTCTATCAAATGATCAAAAAAGCTTATTTTTATAAGGTAATGCAAATTTTTGAAAAGGAAATCTAGTGCTAGAGACACCTGTTTTTACATGAAATTCATAGTGTATTTACAATGAAAGCGTACAATAGATCCTAATAACCGATTTAAGAGGTGCCAGAATGGAGTCTGCTGTGAGTCAAAGCATAAAAACAAGTAATTTATTTTCTTATTTAAAGTATTTATATGGGCAGCATCAAAACAATACGCTCTATATAAAACGTTTAAAAGCATTGAAAGAAATTATTCAGGACAAGAATTTACATACTTATTTTCAGCCTATCGTTGATTTACAGACGAGGCAAACGATTGGTTTTGAGGCGCTGAATCGTCCGGAGCCTTCAGAATTGTTTAATAGTGTTGATCAGTTTTATGAATTTGTTGGGCAAACGGACTGTGTATTTTTATTTGAATGCTTTTGTCGTAATCTTTCATTACAGCGTTTCAAAGAGCGACTGCGCGAAGAATGGCTAAATAGGGATTTTCTAATATTTGTAAATATACATCCTAATGTTTTACTAGATAAGAACTATCATAGTGGTGAAACGTTGCAATTATTAAAGGAGCTTGGCATAAAACCACAGCAGGTAGTGTTTGAGCTAACTGAACGTAGTGCAGTGGTGGATTTTGTAGAGTTTGAACGCGTATTATCACATTATCGATCACAAGGCTATAGAATTGCGGTGGATGATGTGGGTTCAGGCTACAATAGCTTGAAAACGCTTATTTACTTAAAGCCAGAATTTATAAAACTTGACCGTTCTTTAATCCAATTTATTGATAAAAACAGCGAGCAGCAGCAGCTTGTCACATTGCTGATGAAATACGCAGAGCAGGCTGAGACGAAAATTATTGCAGAGGGTATTGAACGCCAGGAAGAGCTTGATTATTTACATACTATTGGAATCCACTACGCGCAAGGTTACGCGATAGGGAAACCCGCAAAGGAAATACATTTGGGGAAAATAAGGATGGATGACCATGAAGATAGGGGAAGTCATAGAAAACGTTCCTTGTATTGATGAATTTGTAAAAAATCAAGAGGTGGATATGCTTTTTACAAGTAATCCGTCATTACGTAGTGTTGTCGTTGTTCGAGAGGATAAGCCAATTGGGCATATTACACGTACGCATTTCTATCAAAAAATTGGTACACGCTATGGCTATAATTTATTTATCGGACGGCATAATCAGCTTATTATGAAAGAAAATCCTTTAATTGTAGATCGCAATATACCTATAACAGAGGTCAGTACGTTAGCGATGTCTAGACCTCCGGAGGACTTATATGATGATGTGGTTGTAACAAGGAATGACTTATATTATGGTGTAGTAAGTATTCGGGAACTACTGTTAAAGCTTGTAGACACACAAGTAGCCATTGCTAGCTTTTTGAATCCATTAAGTAGTCTTCCGGGCAATAAATTAATTGATGAAAAACTAGAGGAAGCATTGCAACTATCAAAATATAGTTTAATATATTTTGATTTAGATCATTTTAAATCATACAATGACACGTACGGTTTTAATAAAGGGGATAAGATTTTATTGTATTTAACAGATACTTTGAAAAGAAATATCGTGGGTGCAGAAGATTTTTTAGGACATATTGGTGGAGATGATTTCGTTGCGATTCTTCCACATTATGAGGCTGCCTCAATCTGTCAAAGAATTATTGATGACTTTGATGCATTTATTTTAAGCTTTTATGATGTAGAGGATTTAACATACTTACAAGTTCAAAATAGAGCTGGTAAATTAGAGCCTTTATCTTGTACGACGCTATCCATTGCGGTTATTACTAATCAATATCGGCAATTTGAATCTGTTGACCAATTGTCAGATGCGGTGACACGTGTGAAAAAACAATGTAAAAAAATTTCAGGAAGCTGTTACCTCATTAATGACAGTGGAAAAGAAATTTACCTCGTTCATTAAACGAAGTAGATCAGACTGTGGGCAAGCTCGCCCACAGTCTTTTTTCGTTATGGACGCTTTCCTCGGAGAAGATGCACATAGTTGCTTCGTGGAATATTCAATAACAGCATTTATTATTAAATTAGGATTTTAGGGCATAATCAAAAGAAATAAGCCAATTTACTTTAGGAAATTATTAATCTAAATAAAACATACTTGAATTATAGGGATTATAGGTATATAATTCGATTACATTATAATTAAACTTCTTAGGAGGCTGTCTATTGTCTACATTACAAATTATTCTTAACGTTGCCGTGTTACTCGTGTTCGTTGGAATTTTATATTATATGAATAAAAAGCACGTTAAGTTTTCAAATCGTGTTTTTACTGCTCTAGGCTTAGGTATTGTACTTGGTCTTGGATTGCATTTAATATATGGTATTGATTCTGATGTGTTAGCTAAAACATCAAGTTGGTACAATATCATAGGTACTGGCTACGTTAAATTACTACAAATGGTTGCGATGCCATTAATTTTTATTTCCATCTTAATAGCCTTTACGAAAATGAAGGTTGGTAAAAACTTCGGAAAAATGGCAGCTCTTATTTTAGCCATTTTAATCGGTACAACTGCTGTTTCGGCTGCTGTTGGTATTTTTTCAGCAACAGTATTCGATTTAGATGCTTCTCATATTATGCAAGGTGCTGCAGAAACTGAGCGTGGAGCATATTTAGAGGAAAAAACTTCTGGATTAACGGCTCCGGATTTACCAACACAAATTATTGAGTTATTCCCAGCAAACCCATTTTTAGATTTAACAGGTGCTCGCTCTACATCAACAATCGCTGTTGTCATTTTTTCAGCGTTCTTAGGTTTTGCTTACTTACGTGTAGCACGTAAAGATGAAGACACAGCAGCGACTATTAAAAAAGGCTTGGATGCAATCTATGCATTAGTAATGGGCGTTGTAACAATTGTCTTACGTTTAACACCATACGGTATTTTAGCAATTATGGCGCGTACAGTTGCAACATCTGATTTCGGGGCAATCTATAATCTAGGTAAGTTTGTTATTGCGTCGTATGTAGCGTTATTGATCGTGTTTTTAGTACACTTATTAATTCTTACTTTAAGTGGTTTAAATCCATTTACGTACTTAAAGAAAACTGCAGAAACATTATTGTTTGCCTTCACTTCACGTTCAAGTGCAGGTGCCTTACCGATGAACATTCAAACACAAACAGGCCGTCTTGGCGTACCTGAGGGTATTGCGAACTTCTCAGGCTCATTTGGTTTATCTATTGGCCAAAATGGCTGTGCTGGTGTTTATCCCGCAATGCTAGCGATTATGATTGCACCGACAGTTGGGATTAATCCACTTGATCCAATGTTTATCATTACTGTTATTGCAGTTGTAGCAGTCAGCTCATTTGGTGTAGCTGGTGTCGGCGGTGGTGCGACATTCGCAGCCATTCTTGTATTATCAGCACTTGATTTACCAATTGCACTTGCGGGTATATTAATTTCCGTTGAACCGTTAATCGACATGGGCCGTACAGCTCTTAATGTAAGTGGTTCGATGACTGCAGGTGTGACAACTGCACGTATTACAAAAGAATTGGACACTAAAATGTACAATGATAAAGAATTAGGTGCTCAAGTTTCAGATTTATAATAAAGTCGGAGCTACTCTCATATTTGAGGGTAGCTCTTTTTTATCGAATATAAAAAATGGGTTGTTATGTAAGAAACATAACAACCGACTTGAATGATTTGAAATCAATTTATCCCTTTATATTATTTTTACATAAAAATCTTTGCCATTAATGAGCTCGTTAATTTCAATGCCGTAATTAATTTTATAGTAATTAAAAATATGGCGCGCTAATCCAGAGTGTCCATTTAAATATGTTCCTTTTTTAATCTCCCTACGAGGATTATGGAAATCAAAATACAAGCGAGAATCGTGGCACATTGTATCCAAAATTGCTTTAAACTCTTGTTCTTCAATATGAATTCCTCGTGTATATCTACATTCTCTGCGGTACGTATCATGAGAAACATTCACCGGCGACGACTCAAGAACCATTTTGATTTTTTTACTCAAATGTTAGCAGCTCCTTTTTAGAAATTAGCACTAAAGGGTAAAAAACTTATGACTAATAGAGTTAAACTTATTTATTCCAGTATATAATTATCAGAAAATTATATCAATATTTTCCCTACCAATCTTGTTGCTGTATTTCTTCTGCTACTACTTGTAAATCATAAGCGGTAATCATTAAAAGTGTGTAATCGTGTGTCTCCATATATTTTTCTGCTAGACGTTTCATATACTTCGGGGAGCCTTCATTTTCTTCGTCATAAATTAGCAGCAGACCATCTGTATTTTGGATAATGAATTTATCTTTTTCGATAAATTGCCATGGAGCCTCGTATGGCTTTTTCGTTACACTCGTTACAAAGTCTGCTTGAGCTACTAAGGCTTGATATTTTTCTTTTTTATGATCCTGCCAATTTTTCTCCTGCTCTAAAAAAGGAGTGATCACAGCATATTTTAAATGAGGAAATTCATTTCTTAATGAAAGAATAACCTCAGCACCCCATGTTTCGACACCTTGCTGACCACTAATAATCACCCATTCTAAACCTTCATCGATCAATATGCGCAGACGGTTTTCGAGTGCTTTTTTTATGATGGCAATGCCAGGGTGCTTGTCATTAAAAATGCCTAATTCATGTGGTCTATAGCCAGTAATAATAATCCGCTGTAGCAAAAAAAACGCCCCCTAAGCTGTATAGTATGTGTAGTCATAGTATACAGTAGGAGGCATGCGAAAACGAATTTCAATTAGGTTGTTATATAGTTGTTCCCAAGTAAAGTTGATGGTTAATTAATCCATTAACAGCCCCTGGATACGAAGCTAAGTGGCTTACTATATTAAAAAGCAAATAGTGTTAAAACTACGGCTACAGCAGTACAGATTCCTAAGAACCACCATGTATCTGTAAAGTCCTCTTTGGCGTCACTATTCATGTAAAGTACTTCCTTTCTGTTTTAATTTAATCTGTCCGTTCCAAGACCAATTCGTCCATACACGCAGGACAGTTTCAAATGGTCCGCGTTTAAACTTTTTGAAATAGGCAAGGCTGAAAATACATTGCAAGCTATACACAACGATTCCAAATAAAATTCCGCCAAATACGCCTAGCTTGCCGTATAAGCCTAGACCATATCCATAAAATACTGTTGTACAAATAATGGTTTGCATTAGATAATTGGTTAAAGATAATTTACCGACACTTTCAAAAGCAGGAGCGAGACGTTGTACAGGGCGAGTTTTATATAGTAAAGCTGCAAGGCAGACATAGCCAACTGCTAATAATTCAGATCCACCTGTTAACAACATTCTGGAAAAATTGTTTTCTATAAAACTTAGACTTTTACATGCGAGCCCTATTGGAACAAGCAGAGCCCCAAGCTTATACCATTTCTTTTCGTCGTCCATATTCACAAAAGCTTGCTTTTTAGCGAGCCCCATGCCGAAAAGGGTCAATGCAGTGGTAAACATTGGTGCAAGGAAAATTAATAAGAAAAAGGCTAAACCTACATCATCCATGCCTGGAGGTAGAGCATTTGCACGGAAATCATAAATGTCTAAGTAGCTTCCATTAGCGTATACATTGTCGGCTTTCTCTATATAGGTTGCTATTTCTTTCTGTTCTTTTTTCGTTTCTTCTATGGAACCAAATGATAAGCTAGTAATAAGTAATAAGAAGATGCCAGCCCAAATAAATAAAGTTTTTGGTTTGCGATTAATAAATGGGATTAAAAACAATATCATAAAGCCGTAGGAAAATAAAATATCGCCATCCCATAAAAATGTTGAATGTAGTAAACCTAAAGCGATTAGCCCTGTTGCGCGGCGTAAAATGGACCATCGACTCTTATCTTTTTTTCTACGAATAGATTCTATAAGTTTAATAAGAGAGAAGCCGAATAAAATGGTGAAAATCGGCATAAATGAACCTTCAATAAAGATTTTTACAAAGTACCAGGCGCCATTATCGAGGGCGGATAAATCTTTTAGTTCATCTTTGCCATACATGCCAAACTGGAAAATCAACAAATTTGCCATTAAGATGCCAAATAAACTAAATCCACGCATTGTATCTATGAAGGTAACACGGTTAGTTGTCATTGCGTTTTATCTCCTTAATTGGTTATCTTATACATAGTGTAGTTGGGAAAGCTTATGGTGAAATAATGACTACCTTAAAGTAATCTTAAAAGAAGGTGATAGTATGCAAGACGCGTCAATTTTAGTGTTAGAAGACGAACGGGCAATTGCGGAAATGATTGAAATTATCTTAAGAAAAGAAGGATTTTTAAACATTACTCTCTGCGAATCCGTTCAAGAAGCAAAAAAGAAAATTGAAATGAAGGTTTTTGATTTTTATCTATTAGATATTATGCTCCCGGATGGTAGTGGACTTGATATGGCGAATATGATTCGAGAGCAAAGTGAAGCACCTATATTCTTTTTAACCGCAAAAGCTAGTGATGCAGATAAGCTTCGTGGTTTTATGAACGGAGCAGACGATTATATTACGAAGCCGTTTAATCCACTTGAGCTTGTTGCGAGGGTGAAGGTCCAGCTTACAAGATATATAAAGAGAAAAGATGTACCCGAAAGTCATTTATTTTCATGCAGTCGATTTACATTCGATATCGATGCGGCAGAGGTGACTGTAAATGGCACAAAGGAAATTATTAGCGGTAGGCTATTTTATTTATTGAAATATTTATGTGAAAATGCAGGGCAAGTGTTATCGAAGGAGCAAATTTACGAGCGCGTGTGGGGTGATTGTTTGTTTGATGATAATACCGTGATGGTGCATATTCGAAAACTGCGAGAAAAAATAGAAAAGAATCCAGGTAAACCAACCTGCATTATTACTGTGAGGGGGATTGGTTATAAACTTGTTGGAGATGTTCCTTCATGAAGCCAGCTAGAAGATTAACGCTTCGTTTTGTATCTTATTTCATCATTTTTTATTTACTAATCATTACAGGCTTTATTATAAGTTTGGTGTTTTTTGCAATCTTTATCAATCGTCATGTTGGTGACGATATTCATATAATGTCTTCCTCTGAAATTAAAGATGATGCTGTCGTAGAAAAAGGGGAATCTATTAAGATTGCTGATTATTTAGTAAAGCGAGCAGGGGAGAACTTAGGGCAATTATATTTGTTCAATCAATCGATGGACATTGTTGATTACACGGGAGACACATGTGAACTATGTAGTATGACAGATAACGAAATAATGGCTCTTAAACGGCCAGGGATGCACACGTGGGAGATTCCTAAATATCATTTGTTATTCCTCCCGGCTTTACCTGTTCAACCGCTTTTTGAGGAAGTAGTTCGGGATTGGAAGGATAAAGGAGAGGTTTCTTCAGAACTGCTCCAGCGTTTACAGGATAAGAAGGCCTCGGTTGAAATCTATAATGAGCAGTGGGATCGTGTAGAAGTCATTGGTGAGCGCTATAAAAAGCTCTATAAGCCCCAATTGCTGGAAGAGAACTACGATATTTTTGAGTATAAAGAGCTTTCGCGAAATGTTCTTTTAGAGGATGGCTCGACACTAGTTGTACGTATGCCAAACCCATCATATAAGCCATTTGACGAGCCTTTTAATAAAGCGATGGTTTTATTTGTTTCCGTCTTCTTTGGCGGACATATTATATTGTTAATAGGGATCCTCTTTTTATCGGTTAGTATTTCCCGTCAATTTGTTCGTCCACTTGTTTATGTCTTATCTCGTATCGAGCGATTAACTCAGTTTGACTACAGTAAAGTAAGAGATAAAAGTATCCATCATCGGAAGACAGGGAAGTTAAAGAGGAAATTTAAATTATTTCAGCCAGTGGATGAATCGATTAATAATTTATCAGAACGTCTTTCCTCCAATGAAAGACAGATTAAGCATGCAGAGCAATTACGGGAGGAATGGATAACAGGCTTATCCCATGATTTAAAGACACCGTTAAGCTCTATTTATGGTTATTCAACAATGCTTGCTTCTGAAGACTATGAGTGGACAAAGGAAGAAATGCGCGTCTTTGCAACTACGATGCAGGAGAAGGCAACGTACATGGATGCCCTTATACAAGACTTAACATATACGTACCAATTAAAAAATAAAGCGATACAGCTTGAAAAAGTGTTAATCCCACTCAACGTATGGTTACCTCAATTTGCAGATGAACAAGTGTCTGTAAATGTTTATGGTGATGTTGTGCTGGAAGCGGACGAGCTTTTATTAAAGCGTATTTTAGATAATCTTATTACTAATGCTAAAAAGTATACGCCTGACGGTACAAAGGTGAACGTAGAAGCGCAAAATATAGGCCTGGAGATTATGCTGACAATTGCCGACCAAGGACCAGGAATTCCCCAAGAGGAGCTTGATAACCTCTTCGGGCGATATTATCGAGGTACGAATACTACGGACGATACAACGGGTACAGGTCTCGGATTGGCTATTACGAAGCAGTTAATCGATTTACACGGGGGTACCATTAGTGTCCAATCAGGAGCGGAAGGTACAGTTTTTGTATTGAAGTTTAAATGTAAGTAGTAGGTTTTGCATATCATCAAAAATTGGGGATGATATTTGCTAAAGCGTAGGTTGATTGGAGTGAGGAAGGGCGACTCTTTAGGTTCGTAGTTGCGGATTTAAGCTACTTTTCATCGGGGTTCCAAAACCCGCTGAAAAAGAGGAACTCAGGCTAAAACCTTCACATCCTGTAAAAACGCCTGGGTGACCAACTTCGTGTTGTTGTTGTCGCTTCGCTTTCACAGACAAAATCCAGTTGCTGACGCTACGCTTAGCCGATTTGAGACGCAATTATGCCGAGGCATAATTGATAAAGTAAAACACTGTTAATTTGGGCAGTACAAGTGATGAAACATTCACCTTGTACTGCCCTTTTTGTGATGTTGACCATTGAAGTGTAAGTTTTTAGGGGATTACCCCTATATGAACGGCTCTCTCTTAAAACTATTATTAAGGTGTAAAAGGTGTATACGAAAGACAGCATGATAAGGAGGATATACACATGAAGACTTCTTTTAAAGTAGTCATCGTTGGAGGAGGAACTGCTGGTATTTCAGTAGCGGCACGCTTACTTCGTCAATCTCATTCGCTTCAAGGGGAGATTGCCATCATAGATCCGGCAGAAAAACATTATTATCAACCACTCTGGACATTGGTGGGAGGTGGTGCAGCAAATAAGTGGGACTCTGAACGTGAGATGCTTTCTGTTATCCCTGAAGGAGCTGTTTGGTTAAAAGAGGCTGTTAGTAGTTTTGATCCCAATCAAAATCAGGTAATAACATTAAACGGTACAACATACACGTATGATTTTTTAGTAGTTGCTGGTGGGATAGAAATTACCTGGGGAGCTATTAAAGGGCTGAAAGAGGCACTGGGGACTAAAAGTGTATGTAGTAATTATTCTTTTAAGCATGTGGATTATACGTGGGAAACGATCCGCAATTTTAAAGAAGGGACTGCATTGTTTACACATCCAAACTCTCCAGTAAAATGTGGCGGTGCTCCACAAAAAATTATGCATTTAGCAGAAGACCATTTTAATAGAGTCAATGTACGTGACAATATTAACGTTATTTTTGGTTCGGCTAATCCGGCAATTTTTGATGTTTTGAAATATCGTGAAGCACTTGAAAAGGTAATAGAGCGGAAAAATATTGATGCTCGATTCCGTCGTAATTTGATTGAAATTAAGGCTGAAGAAAAAATAGCTATTTTTGAAAATTTAGATACAGGCACATTAGAAGAATTTAAGTACGACATGATTCATGTGACACCTTATATGTGTTCACCCGAATTTATACGGACGAGTGCATTAGCAGACGAATGTGGCTGGGTAGATGTCGACAAGTTTACTTTGCAGCATAAAAAATATAGCAATGTGTTTGGAATAGGTGATAATGCCAATCTACCAACATCCAAAACGGGTGCAGCTATACGCAAGCAAGCTCCTATAGTTGCACAAAATCTTATTGCTTTAATGCGACAACAACCAATGACGCAAATGTATGATGGCTACTCTTCTTGCCCCATTGTAACAGGCTACAACAAACTGATATTGGCGGAGTTTGATTACAATAAAGAGCCTGTCGAATCTATGCCTTTCAACCAAGCAGTGGAAAGATCCAGTATGTATTTCATGAAAAAGGATTTACTACCTGTTATGTATTGGGATGGCATGCTGAAAGGCACTATGTAATTACGAATGAAGGGAGGCGACAGGCGTGGCTAATGCAACGGTATGTATGAGCGAGGAATTATATCAAATACTCGAAACGCTTGAGAAACCAGAAGTTCGACACTCTTTACAGCGATTGTTGGAAAAATTACCGAATGTAGAGCAAACGATAGAATCAGCAGAAAATGTTGTGGATTTTGGAAAAGCAGTACTAACGGATGACAAGACAATAGATAGTTATGAGCAATTTGTCTCTACCTATAATGTAGGATCAGAAACGATAACGGCTATTGTACAGCTAATGGAGAAGTTGCCAAAGCTTGTTCAAATCATTCATCAGTTAGAAAACATTATTGATTTTGTCACAGTAGTACTTCAGGATAAGCAAACAACAGACTATACAATGAATAATTTAAAGAGCTATGTCGATCCATATGTTGAAAAAGGAAAGACGGGTTTGGATTTCTTAAAAATGGTACAGCAAAGAGCAGAAGAAAAGCCTCAGCATATTAATGTTTTTTCAATTGTTAAATGGATGAAAGATCCTTCTGTTCAAAAATCACTTAATTATGTCCAATCTGCATTAGATATTTTAAAAGAAAAAAACTAAGTATAAAGGGGAGTTTTACACATGTTATTACGATATTTTTACGATGAAAAATTAGCGCACGCTTCTTATGTTGTGGGATGTCAGGCGAAAGGTGAAATGGTCATTGTTGACCCGATGCGTAATATTGAGCCCTATCTTGCATTAGCAGAAAAAGAAAAGATGCAAATTGTTGGTGCGTTAGAAACGCATATCCATGCCGATTTTGTAGCTGGGTCTCGTGAGTTAGCAGACCGTGTTGGAACAACGATGTATATTTCCGACGAAGGGGATGCTGATTGGAAGTATCAAAACCTTGAAGGAATTCCTCATCAATTATTAAAAGATGGTGATGAATTT
Source organism: Lysinibacillus sp. NPDC059133 (assembly GCF_042755925.1). NCBI lineage: Bacteria > Bacillati > Bacillota > Bacilli > Caryophanales > Bacillaceae > Lysinibacillus > Lysinibacillus sp. NPDC059133. Next base: position 14,500 of record NZ_JBHZDH010000037.1, read on the forward strand.
ACTATAGGTAATCTTATTTTTAAAGTTATGCATACACCAGGACATACGCCAGAAAGTATCTCCTTCTTATTAACGGATCGTGGAGGTGTAGCAGATAAGCCAATGGGGATTTTTACAGGTGACTTTGTCTTTGTAGGTGATATCGGACGCCCTGATTTGTTAGAAAAGGCTGCTGGTATTCAGGGTACATCACTATCTGGTGCAAAAGCGATGTTTAAATCATTAGAACGTTTCAAGGCTTTACCGGATTACATGCAAATATGGCCAGCTCATGGAGCGGGTAGTGCTTGTGGTAAAGCATTAGGCGCTGTGCCATCTTCAACAGTTGGGTATGAGAAGCAATTCAACTGGGCTATGCAATTTGATGATGAACAAAAATTTATTGACGCGTTACTAGATGGTCAACCGGAACCTCCTTATTATTTCGCTGTTATGAAGCGTGTTAATAAAGTAGGAATAGAACTTCTTAAGAACTTACCACCAGTAAAGGCAGTGTCAAACTATGAAGAGATTACTCAACTTCTCGCAGAAGGGAAGCAAGTGATTGATACTAGACCGGCGGAAGATTTCTCACAAGGGTTTATCACAGGTACACTAAACATACCTTACAATAATTCATTGACCAATTGGGCTGGTTGGCTAGTAGATTATACAAAACCATTATATTTATTAATGAATCCTTCTCAACTAGATGATATTTTAATAGCATTACGTTCTATCGGTATCGACAATGTTGTTGGCTATGGAGATGTGACGAAAGTTTTGGAAGAGGCTACTTCCCTAGACAGTTATGAAAATATAACTCCTTTAGAAGCAAAGCCGTTAATTGAAAGTGAAAAAGTTCATGTGCTTGATGTGCGCAATCAAACAGAATATGATGCAGGGCATATTGAAAATGCTCAACATATTATGGTTGGTACACTAGCTAGACGTTTAGATGAATTGCAAACAAATAAAAAAATTGTTGTTCAATGTCAAGGTGGTGCTCGTTCTGCAATTGCTGTAAGTGTACTAAAAGCAAATGGCATTCACGACATTGTAAATTTAACGGGTGGCTATATGGCTTGGCAACAAGAGGTAGTGACTAAATAAATGAGGTTGTTCTAAAAGAAAAATAGCATACTAGTAAGCCTAGTCTGCTATTTTTTTCTTTGCTTAGTACTTCCGAGAGGCATCTTTTGAAGATGAGGAGTGGAAATCGTCATTTTAAATCAAAGATTTTAGTGAGGCGTTGTGAGATTCGTCAATGGAAAGTTAAACGGATTTAGACAACCTTTTTTTCTCGGTAAAAGGGGTTAAAAAATGATTATTGTAAGTTTGAGTATATTCCTTCTTTTTATTGGTAGAATTATTTATAAACGGCATATCCCGGTGCGTCAAATACAGGAGTGTTTACTACAAGAGTTGAAAGTGGGAATGGTGATAGTAGATGTACGTGATTATAATGATTCTTACAAATCACCTACACCAAATGCATTAAATTTACCAATTGCCTATTTAGTACGTCACATGCATGAACTACCCAAAAAGCCCCTTCATATTATTGCGTCAACACAGCTAGAAAAAAATATGAGTGTTCGTATCATTCGTAAAGCGGGGCATGAAGTGAAGAGTTATAGCATGATAGAAGAAAAAGTATAGGGCAAAGTATGCGGATTAGTAACAAGTAAACCTAAAGCCTCCGGACGTAATTATGCCGAGGTATAATTAATACTAGGAGTGTGTTTAGATTGGAGAAAGAACAGCTAAAAAATAAATATTTACAGCAAATATTTCAATATATTCAAGATGGCATCATCATAATGAATCACAACCGTGAAATTTTAATGATGAATCCCTCAGCGAAGCGTTTATCGGGATGGGAATTAGGAGATCGAGTGCCCTTTTGTTCATTTTGTGAAAATCGTCAAAAATCTCCAAAAGAACATACATGTTATTTAATAGAGCATAATGAGGTTCCCTATTTTTTATCGAAAATGCCGACGTATCATGGGAGTAAGATAGACGTTGAAATGAGCACGGCGCTGATGTATACAGATAGTAAAACAAACGAGCAAGAATTTCTTCTTGTATTGCGCGATCAGACCCTTCAGTTAAAGGAAGAAGAGGCTCGCATTTCAAAGCTAATTATAAAAAAGCTAATTGAGGCAAAAGAGGAAGAACATAAAAGGCTTGCGCAGGAATTACATGATGGCGTTGGTCAGTCATTATATACAATATCTGTTGCATTGCAAGCGATAGAATCTTATGTCAAAGACAATGAAAGACTAAATACGTATATCGAAGAAGTACGCAATGAGCTAGAGCAAGTAATGAATGATATTAAATTGTACTCCTATCAGCTTCGCCCACATAGCATAGATCAGTTAGGAATTACACCTACATTAAGCACCCTTGTCGATTCAGTGCAAAAGGTACATCCTGATATTGCTATATCGTTAGAAACAGATTTTGAGGAACGTTGTCATCCATCTGTAGAAATCAATATTTATCGCGTCGTGCAGGAAGCTTTACACAATGTTATTAAATATGCAAAGGCCTCTAAAGTCGTCATTCGACTCGAAAAGAAAGCTACAAATTTATCACTCTATATAGAAGATAATGGCGTAGGGTTTGATCTACAGTACTTGAAAAAAGAAGGGCTCGGTTTAAAGCATATGGAGGAGCGAATTACACTGTTAGGCGGATTTTTTAATATTACTTCAGCTCACAATAAAGGTACACAAATTAGCATTCAAGTACCTAATTGGAAGGATGACTTTAGATGATTCGTGTTTTAGTAGTAGATGATCATGTGCTAATCCGTAAAGGGATTGTTCTTTTATTGGAAAATTATATAGATATAGAAGTTGTAGGTGAAGCGGGTGATGGAGCGGAGGCAATCACTCAGGCAATTTCATTAAACCCAGATGTCATTTTAATGGACGTATCCATTCCACATGGGTTAGATGGATTTACGGCTACTCAAGAAATTCATAAGCAAATGCCTAACGTGAAAATTATTATGTTAACAATGCACAATGAAGTTGCTTATATTCAAAAAGCGATTGCTGTTGAAGCCCATGGCTATATTTTAAAAAATAGTCAAGGTGGAATTCTCTACGAGGCTATCCATGCTGTATATAGTGGTCGCATATATTACAACGTGGGTATTCCTCAGGAGCAGATGGATAAATTATTTGAACATAAGGGGCAAGAAGATCAATGCATTTTAACTGTGCGTGAGCAGGAGATAATGAGGTTAACAGTTCTAGGGTATACGAATATCCAAATTGCTGGGCAGCTATATATTAGTAGTAAAACGGTTGAAAATCATAAATCAAATATTATGCAAAAGCTCAATTTAAGTAATAAAGCTGAGCTTATTCAGTATGGGCTTGCAAATAACTATATGTAACAACTTGTTGCTGTAAGAAGTTGGTGAATATTAAACCTGTGAAGTATTGTGTATATTAATATCAGACGTGTTGATTAACCGTTTTTATCCATTTTAATTATTTAGAAGACGCTGATTTCCGCTACGGGCTACTCGCTTTCCTGCGGGCGAGCGTCGAGCCGCTTCCTTCGCTGTTGTTGCTGCCGCTACGTTAGCACTACGCTTTCGCACAGAAAACATCCGCTCCGTGCAGGGTCTCGTCTGTCTCGCTTTTCCCGCGGGAAGCTTTGCTCTGCGACGAAAGCGAAGCGACAGGAGCACTCGAGTAGCCCTCCGCTACAATCAGCAAAAATGGGCACACATAAGCAAAATATCAACAAAAAAATCCTTTTATCGCTCAATAATAAACCTATATTTTCCTAATCGACACGCCTGTATTAATATATTACTTTTCGCAAAATGAGGGTTGATTTACGTTCCGGCTGGGCGCTTTCCAGGGGGCGTCCGATGAGCCGCTTGGGCCAAAAGGATGTTGGTAACGAAGGCGTTATCACAGTACGTGACGCTCTTAGCCTTCGTTCCTCTATTCTCCAGGGTCTCAACTGTGACGCTGATCCCCAAGGAGTCGCCCAGCCTCCACTCCAATAAACCAATATGTATCTCCTGGCATGCCACTCTAATTTATAGTGATAAAACGAAACTACAGCAACAACGATTTGTCTGTGCGGGTATTTTATAGGAGCGTCGAAACCATCTCGTTTTCCCCCATGGTGAGGCTTGCCTTGGGTGGAAAATAATTAAAAATATCCTATTATAATTTAGGTGGGATCATTTTAGTATGTTAATCATAGCTATAATACTAATTTGGTTCAGCTTTTCAACTCATACTGATGGTGAGGAACTGTTGATTTTTCACGGAGAGTGGCGACTCCTGCGGGATGAGCTTGCGCTGAAAGCCCCGCAGGAACGTAGTGACGAGGAGATTGAAGCCAAGCCCGCGGAAAGCGCTAACTCGGAGTGAAAATCAACCTTTGTTTATTGATACACGTTATTTTATATTTATTCTTTTGTCGACAAGCTGAGATCACTCAAACGATGAGTGGTCTTTTTTTATTTCTATTCAAAATAATTTGCAATATTGTCACAGTGAGTAAAGCTAATAGTGGAAAACCCCTATATGTCTGAAATTGCAGCAGGACTATACTGAAAGCACATAAATAAAAGGAGATGCAAGCACAGTGGATATAACATTTATAATTGTGATTTTCCTGATTGGATTCGTTGGCTCATTTGTGTCCGGTATGTTGGGCATCGGCGGTTCAATCATTAAATACCCAATGCTACTATATATACCGCCGCTTTTTGGTTTAGCAGCATTTTCAGCACATGAAGTTTCAGGTATTAGTGCGGTACAAGTGCTTTTTGCTTCGATTGCAGGTGTTTGGGCATATCGAAAGGGTGGCTATCTTAATAAGCCTCTCATTATTTATATGGGAGGAGCCATTTTAGCCGGTAGCTTTGTTGGGAGCTACGGATCACAGTTTTTATCTGAAAACGGTGTGAATGTCGTATACGGTATTTTAGCCTTGATTGCAGCTGTGATGATGTTTATACCTAAGAAACAAATTGATGATAAGCCATTGGATGAAGTAACCTTCAACAAGCCGTTAGCGGCAATTTTAGCATTTATTGTTGGAATTGGTTCTGGGATTGTTGGTGCTGCAGGTGGTTTCTTACTTGTTCCGATAATGCTTGTAGTGCTCGGTATTCCAACACGGATGACGATTGCAACAAGCCTAGCCATTACGTTTATCTCATCAATTGGTGGAACAATCGGTAAGTTAATGACAGGGCAAGTCGATTACTATCCTGCAGTCATCATGATAGTGGCAAGTTTACTGGCGGCTCCTCTTGGCGCAAAAATAGGTAAAAAAATGAATACGAAAATTTTGCAAAGTATTTTAGCCGTACTCATCTTAGCGACAGCGATTAAAATTTGGGTGGATCTATTATGATGAAAAAACAAAAAGTGGTTGCCTATAAGTCACATGAAAAAAAGCTAATAATTATAAGTTTTTTAGTAGCGGGGATAATGTTTCTTTCAATCATTGGAAGAATTTTTGGTACCTAGGAGATGAAATTAAATGAATGATTCAGCTGTAATGTGGAGTCGGGCCTTAACAGAGTTAACATTGTCATTCCATATCATTTACGCAACAATTGGCGTCGGTATACCTTTAATGATCATGATTGCTCAATGGGTTGGATTAAAAAATAATGACGAGCACTATTTATTACTAGCAAGAAGATGGGCAAGAGGGTTTGTGATTACTGTGGCAATCGGGGTTGTCACTGGTACTGCGATAGGATTGCAGCTATCACTACTATGGCCAAGCTTTATGGAGTTGGCTGGTCAGGTGATCGCATTACCATTGTTTATGGAAACATTTGCGTTCTTTGTTGAAGCGATTTTCTTAGGGCTTTATTTATATACATGGGATCGATTCAAAAATCCAAAGAGACATCTATTATTATTGATCCCAGTAGCTATTGGTGCTTCTATGTCGGCCGTTTTTATTACGATTGTGAATGCCTTTATGAATGCACCGCAGGGCTTTGATCTTGTAGATGGAGAGCTTGTAAATATTCAACCAGTATTAGCAATGCTAAATCCTGCAATGCCAACGAAGGTAGCGCATGTATTAGTAACATCTTATATGACGTCAGCATTTTTATTAGCTTCTATTGCTGCTTATCGTATGCTACGAGGATCAAAGCATGTGTATCATAAAAAAGCATTACATCTTTTATTGAAACTTGGACTAGTATTTTCACTAGCAGCACTGATTGTAGGTGACTTTTCTGGGAAGTATTTGGCGGAATATCAACCAGAAAAATTAGCTGCTGCTGAATGGCATTTTGAAACAAAAGAGGATGCTTCGCTTATGTTATTTGGAGTATTAGATGGAGAAGAGGTAAAATATGCTATCAAAATACCGTACGCATTGAGTGTATTGGCGCATAATAATCCTTTTGCAGAAGTGAAAGGTTTAGATCAATTTCCTGAGGACGAACAGCCGCCACTTTATATCCATTATTTGTTTGACGTCATGGTAGTTATCGGAACTTTACTAATTGTCGTTGCAGCTATTTATGTGCTAGGAAAGTGGCGGGGATGGAAGTTTATTTCTTCAAAAAGTTTTAAGAGAATAGTAGTGGCAGGTGGTCCGCTATCGCTTATTGCTGTTGAGGCAGGATGGTGGTTTGCGGAAGTAGGGCGTCAGCCTTGGATCCTTCGTGGTTATATGAAAACGGCGGAAGGTGCTACAACAAGTGGTCAAGTCGATACTATGCTAATACTATTTGCAGGGCTGTACATTGTATTAGCGATAGGAAGTAGCGTAGTACTTATTCGTATGTTCCGTAACAATCCGATTGAACGTGAAATTGAAGAACATAAACAAGTGGAAGGATGTGCAGAGCAATGAGCTTAGAGATATTAGGAATTTCAGTACTATGGTTATTTCTATTCGGCTATGTCATTGTTGCGTCCATAGACTTTGGAGCGGGCTTCTTTAATGCTTATAGTGTCTTAATTGGTAAAGATCATATATTAGCAAAAGTTATTAAGCGCTATTTATCTCCGGTGTGGGAAATTACAAATGTCTTCCTTGTATTTTTCTTTGTTGGAACGGTAGGCTTCTTTCCTCAAACGGCTTATTATTATGGCACAATTTTGCTAGTGCCAGTCAGTATCTCATTAATATTAATTGCAATTAGAGGGAGTTATTATGCATTTGAATCCTACGGTGGAAAAGGTGGACATATCGGATATACAATGATGTACGGAATTACTGGTTTATTTATACCTGCATCTCTATCTATTGTATTAACGATATCTGAGGGAGGGTTCGTAAAAATTGTAAATGAAGAACCGCATTTACAAATTGCTAAACTTTTCACCAATCCGTTAACGTGGTCTATTGTGCTATTAAGTATAGTGGCAGTTTTGTATATTTCAGCGGTTTTCCTAACATGGTATGGGAAAAGAGCACGAGATGAACATGCTTCTAATTTAATGAGAAAGTATGCACTCGGTTGGTCTTTGCCGCTCATAATAAGTGTAATAGGGATTATGGTGGAGTTAAAGGGACATGTGCCTGAGCATTATGAAAATATGTTAGATCTGTGGTGGCTTTTCGCGATTTCAGGTGTGCTATTTCTTATAACACTAATTCTTTTATTTAAAAAGAAAAACTATGGCATAGCTGTCTTTTTAATGGTTGCCCAATTTGGATTTGCATTCTTCGGCTATGGTATTTCACATTATCCGTATTTACTGTATCCGTATATATCAGTCTATGATAGCTTTACAAATGAAACAATGGCAATTGCATTAGTGATAGCGTTTGTTGGAGGATTGGTTCTGCTCATACCTTCACTTTATTTAGTAATGAAATGGTTTGTGTTTGATCGTGATTATGCTTGCGGTAAACATGATCACCATGCATAGGGGGAATTATAATGAATCAATTTATTATTTTGTACGCACCTTTTCTTGTAGTAGCTATTAGCATTGTGATTGGTTTTTGGATAGGGCCGAAAGATCGTCAAGTTAAGTAATAGGCTTCATCACCGTAATGTGAACGCCGATCCCTAAATTTAATAGGATAGAAGGCTCAAAAAAGGGCTATATGGAAAGTCGTGAGTGTTTGACTTTCTATATAGCTCCTTTTGTTAATGTGGTTAATTTACTTGATGCAACGCTCTGATGGTCGCTCAATTTTTACATAGCGCCATAAGCTATTAGCGATATCACGTGCCTCTTCTGTGTGTTCGGTTTCGACGAATGCTTTCCGGAAAGGTGTAAGAAGTGATTCAATGATAAAGAGCTTTGGTTTCTCACGCTGTAATTCCTCTAATAAGAATTCTACGTACTCTAAGCCTTCCGCTGTTTCATTCTTCGATAATCCCTTCTTAAAGCCTGTTAATTGCTCGATGACCGTTTCCTTATCAACTGTTTTATAGTTCGCGACGTTTTGTATCGTGTTGATCATTTCCGTACTAATGAGGATTTCTTTTGATTCAAGCATAACGGGTATAATTACGCTAATATTGCGTAATGCTACACGTACAATGGCTTCGCGATTTATATATTTATAATCAGCAATTAAGACAGCACGTATTGAAAGGTTAATCATACCAAGTGTTTGCACAGCACATTCGTAGCTAATTGGACTAACTTCTTCTCCGAAAACTTGAACAAGTCGATTGGCAAGCCACTCCAGTTCTTGTAAATGATAGTTTAAAATAATTTTTTTCAGTTCATTATCACGAGAATGGAAAACCGATTCAAAAATTTGAATTAAATTATGTTCTCGATTGACATACATGAGTACCGCAACTTGCTGTGTTAATACTTCCAAATCAGTAGGATCTTTGCCGTAAAGAAGTTCGTGGCGGCGATTACTTGCCTCCTCACGCCCTTCATCTAATATGGCGATTAAGCATTCATTTTTAGAAGAAAAATGATTATAAAATGTACCCTTTGAAATTTTAGCTGCACTAATGATGTCGTTAATAGATGCATCTACGAATCCTTTTTCAATAAAAAGAGCACGAGCAGCAGTAATGATTTGTCTTTTTCTTTTGTTCATAACCTCACCTTTTTTAAAATATTATACTCTTATTCTATAGTTAAAACGCCTATATATCAATATTTATAAAAAATATAATCTTAATTCTTGAAAAAAGTAGACTGCGAGTATAAAATAAGTTTTATCGAAAAAAACAAGAAAGAATTGAGGGATATAAATGAATAGTGGTCAAACACTGCAAAAGCCCCCCTATGGCATGATTGGTATTTTATTTGTGGGTGCTTTTGTTGCTTTTCTTAATAACACATTGTTAAACGTTGCGTTACCAACAATCATGAAAGATTTTGACATAACGTATTCAAAGGTACAATGGCTAGCAACAGGTTATATGCTTGTAAGTGGTATTTTAGTACCTGCTTCAGCATTCTTCGTAACACGCTTTAAAAATAGACATTTATTTATTGTAGCGATGTCAGTCTTTACAATCGGTACAATTATGGCTGGCTTTGCACCTAACTTCGGTACGTTACTTGCAGGTCGTATGGTGCAAGCAGCAGGTGCTGCAAGTATGTCACCACTTTTAATGAATGTAATGTTAATTAGCTTCCCAAAAGAAAAACGTGGGGCGGCAATGGGTATTTTTGGTTTAGTCATGATTACAGCACCAGCGATAGGTCCTACATTATCTGGATATATTGTTGAACATCATGATTGGCGTATGCTATTCCAAATGATTATTCCGTTTGCTGTAATTAGTTTATTGTTTGGTATTTGGAAATTAGAAAACGTGATGGAAACACGTGAAGTTCATTTAGATTTTCCTTCAGTACTATTATCAACAGTTGCGTTCGGTGGTATTCTATATGGTTTCAGTACTGCAGGGGATAAGGGCTGGTCAAGTCCTTGGGTATATGGCACAATTTCAGTTGGCCTTCTTGCTTTAATCATCTTCATATTTAAACAACTACGTATGGATCAACCTTTACTTGAATTACGTATTTATAAATATCCAATGTTTGCACTGGGATCAGCTATCTCGGTTATCGTGTCAATGGCTATGTTCTCGGGGATGATTTTAACACCTGCTTATGTACAATCGATTCGTGGAATTGATCCATTTGAAGCAGGCTTAATGATGCTTCCTGGGGCACTTGTAATGGGAATTATGTCGCCGATTACAGGGAAACTTTTTGATAAATTTGGACCGCGTCTATTAGCGGTTATCGGTTTAACGATTACAACAATTGCGACATTCGGTTTAACAAAGTTAGAATTAGATTCAAGCTATACATTTATCGTGTCTATGTACACAATTCGTATGTTCGGTATGTCAATGGTTATGATGCCAATTATGACAAACGGTTTAAACCAATTACCACAAATGATGAACCCACATGGTACAGCCATTAATAATACTTTACAGCAAGTGGCAGGGGCGATTGGTAGTGCTGTGATGGTAACGTTCATGAATAACCGTACAAAAGCAACAGCCGAAGATTTAATTGCAGAAGCAAAAGCCAATGCAGCGCAATCAGGTGTTGCAGCAACGCCAGAACAAATGCAACAAATGCAGGATCAGATTACACAAACTGCTTTATTAGATGGTATTACACACTCATTCTTAATAGCAGCTTGTGTTACAGTCCTTGCGCTAGTGCTTGCCTTCTTCCTAAAACGTGTAAAAATTGAAAGCTCAGCGGCTTCAGTGGATTTGAAAAAACCAACTAAATAATTTTGATATATAGACCTGTTAGTAGAATTTTTCTTCTAACAGGTCTTTTATATGATTTATCGATAAATGAGGCAATTTGGGTGATAAATCGTAATTAGTAGTCAATAAACTTAAAAAGTTGGTCGATAAATCAAAAAATGTAGGCGATAAATTTTTACTTATTGAGTATTACATGCAGGATGAAGGGGAAGTTTAAACAGACCAAATAAAAATCAAGTGTTATACAGAGATATTTAAAATTGTGGATGACATCTTATATAAGTTGATTGGGGTGGAGGTTGGGGATTAGCAATAGAGGAACGAAGGCTAAAACCAACACATCCTGTGATAACCTCTTCGTGACCAACATCGCTGCCGCTTCGCTTTCGCGCAAAAAACATCTGTTGGCCCGAGACCCTGGAGCGAAGCGGATGTTTTCTGTGCGAAAGCGTAGTGACAGCAACAACAAAGCGCCCCCAGCCGGAATGGAAATCAACCACACGTTATGGTAATGATCCTTCGAGCTCAAAAATAACAGTAGGGACAAAAAGTAAACTTAACTACGATATATAGTTACAAATCAATGAATTTTGAAAAGATTGTCGAAATTGTGATTTAGCTCATTGAAATAATGTACAAACAACCTTATAATGGAGGTTGTAACGTCACCAAGACAAGATAAGGATGGAATTATGATGCACTTTTTGCGAAATAAAGTTAACATTGTAATAACAAATTATACAAATTGTTATCCAGCTCTTGAGACTGGTGATTTGTAAGATATACGCGCTGTAACGACTGTTAAGAAGTGCCTTAATGGTCTTTTTTACATGGAAGCAATAAAATTAAAATAGTGATAGTGATGGCAAAGGAGAGTTCAAAATGTCAGAAACGAATAACCAAACACAGTCTGAACAATTAACTGTGAGTCAAGAACAACTGGATGTGCTAGATCAATTATTAAAGCCTGAGGTTCAGGAATCACTTACAACTTTAGTTGAACAATTACCTAAGTTAACTGAAATGATGACGTTATTAACAAAATCATATGAGTTTGCTCAAGCTGTTGCAACTGACGAAGTACTGAAAAATGATACTGTTGGTGCGGTATCAGAAATGGCAGGCCCAGTAGTAGGCTCAGCTAAAAATCTTGCAGCTACTGCAATTGAAGCGAAAGACCGTGCGTCTGAAAGCCAAGAAGTAATTGGTTTATTCGGTCTTATGAAAATGTTAAAAGACCCACAAGTTCAAGGTGTTTTCCGTTTTGTTAATGCTTTCTTACAAGTAAGCGCTGAACGTAAAGCTAAATAAGACTCGACTTGAGATATATTCAAAACGTAAGGACGGAGGATTAATTAATCATGTCAAAAGAAATCGTCATCTTAGGTGCTGGTTACGCTGGCGTTTTAACTGCATTAACTGCACGCAAGTATTTATCAGCTGATGAAGCTAAAATTACTGTTGTAAACCAATTCCCAACACACCAAATCATCACTGAACTTCACCGTTTAGCTGGTGGTACTATTGCTGAAGGTGCTGTTGCTTTACCACTTAAAAAAATCTTTAAAGGTTTAGATATTGATTTACAAATTGCTAAAGTAACAAAATTCAATGTAGACACTAAAAAAGTGGACCTAGACAATGGTTATACTTTAAATTACGATACTTTAGTAGTATCTTTAGGTAGCCAAACTGGATTCTTCGGTATCCCTGGATTAGAAGAAAACTCAATGGTACTTAAATCAGTGAACGAAGCAAACAAAATTAACAAACACATCGAAGACCGTATTAAAGCATATGCACAAACAAAAGACGAAGCAGATGCGACAATTGTTATCGGTGGCGGCGGTTTAACAGGTGTTGAGCTTGTTGGCGAAATCGTGGACAACTTCCCGAAAATCGCAGCAAAACACGGTGTTAACTTTGCTGATCTTAAAATCAAACTTGTTGAAGCTGGTCCAAAAATCTTACCAGTACTTCCAGATGTACTTATCCAACGTGCTACTGAAAGCTTAACAAAACGTGGTGTTGAATTCATTACTGGTACTCCTGTAACAGGTGTTGATGGTAATGTTATCGCTCTTAAAGATCGCGAATCAATCGTTGCCAATACACTTATTTGGACAGGTGGGGTAGCTCCACTTCCAATCGTAGGCGAGTCTGGCCTTGCTGCTGACCGCGGTAAAGCTACGATTAACGAGTTCTTACAATCTACATCTCATAATGATGTATTCGTAATTGGTGACGCATCTGTTGCATTACCAGCTGATGGCGGACGTCCGCTATACGCACCAACTGCTCAAGTTGCATGGCAAATGGGTGAGTGCGCTGGTTACAACCTATTCGCACAATACAAAAACCAAGAGATGAAACCTTTCTCTGCAATTAACTCTGGTACACTTGCAAGCTTAGGCCGTAAAGACGCTGTTGCGACTATCGGTGCTAGCAACACAGAACTTAAAGGTCTTCCTGCAACACTTATGAAAGAAGCGTCTAACATTCGCTATCTTACACACATTAAAGCGCTATTCGGCTTAGCGTACTAATAATTTAAGGGCATGAATCAATAGTAATATTGAATTCATGCCCTTTTTGTTTTATTAGGGTAGCTAGAGCGGTAGAAAAAATTAGAGCGACGAAAAGAAGAGCCAGAGTGACGGAAAGAAATCGGAACGACGGAAAGAATAGTCAAAGTGACGGATAGCAGAACCAGAGCGACGGAAAGAACGGTCAAAGTGATGGATAGCAAGGCTAGAGCGACGGAAAGAAATCAAAGCGACGGATAGAAGAGTCAGGGCGGCGGAAAGAAGAGCCAGAGCGACGGAAAGAACGGTCAAAGCGACGGATAGCAAGGCCAGAGCGGATAGAAATCAAAGTGACGGATAGAAGAGTCAGAGCGACGGATAGCAAGGCCAAAGCGACGGAAAGAAGAGTCAGAGCGACGGAAAGAAATCGGAACGACGGAAAGAATAGTCAAAGTGACGGATAGCAGAACCAGAGCGACGGAAAGAACGGTCAAAGTGACGGATAGCT
>NZ_JBHZDH010000037.1:28314-52291 GCF_042755925.1 Lysinibacillus sp. NPDC059133
GAATAGTCAAAGTGACGGATAGCAGAACCAGAGCGACGGAAAGAACGGTCAAAGTGACGGATAGCAAGGCTAGAGCGACGGAAAGAAATCAAAGCGACGGATAGAAGAGTCAGGGCGGCGGAAAGAAGAGTCAGAGCGACGGATAGCAAGGCCAAAGCGACGGAAAGAAATCGGAACGACGGAAAGAATAGTCAAAGTGACGGATAGCAGAACCAGAGCGACGGAAAGAACGGTCAAAGTGACGGATAGCAAGGCTAGAGCGACGGAAAGAAATCAAAGCGGCGGATAGAAGAGTCAGGGCGGCGGAAAGAAGAGCCAGAGCGACGGAAAGAACGGTCAAAGCGACGGATAGCAAGGCCAGAGCAGGGACAATGCTTATTCAAATGGCGAAAAAGCTAGGTGCCAAAAATATTATAGGCACGGTTAGTGATATGAAAAAAGCGACAATTGCCTATGAATTAGGTGCTCATCATGTACTGACATACGAGAATTTTAGTGCGCAAGTCAATGAATTTACAGATGGTCAAGGTGTTCACATTATTTTTGACTCCATTGCTGGGAATATTACGGAAGAGAGCTTTCACTGTTTAGCTCCGTATGGGACGCTAGTGCAATTTGGAAATAGTGGTGGTAAAGCAGGTAATATAAAAACATCTGATTTACATAATAGCTGCCGCAATGTGAAAGGTTTTAGCCTAGGAACGACTCGAGCTTCCAAGCCAGAAATGCTACAACAAGTTACTGAGGAGATGTTTGCATTGCTGAAGGAAGAAAGCTTCCAAGTACCAATTGCGAATATCTTTAAATTAGAGGATATGCAGAAAGCCCATGATTTGATGGAAAGTCGCCAGCATCAAGGGAAAATATTAATTAAAATATAACTGCATGAGTACCTTAAAAATGTAGTGGTAGGTGTAAAGAGAATTTTAATCAATGGTTTATTCCACTGATGATTAGTCTATGGGCAGTTAATCTCCCACTTAACTTCTATGTTTTTACTGAGGAAGTGGAGTCTTGTACTTGTCGCTTTGCTTTCAGTACATAAATTACTGCCCGTTAAAGCGGGATTAATATTGATTCAGCGATGAAAAGATGACTCTGATACGTACTGACAGAGTCATCTTTTTGATCTATAAAAGACTTTGACATAATTATGTTGGTATGGAAGATTGCCAAACAGGTGCAAGTAACGCGATACCTTCTTTGATTTGTTCAAGGGTTAGCCCACCATAGCCCATAATGACCATAGCGTGTTTAGAGCCTTGCTGATAGGAGGTTGAACATGGATAGAGTTTGATTCCTACCTCCTCGGCCAGTCTGATTGCCTCCTGTTCAGCAAGCCTTTTTGGTAACTTCATAACAATATGAAGCCCAGATTTTTCACCAATAACTTCGAACTCCATAGAAAAATTTGCGTTAATCGCTACTAGTAGAGTTTGTTGCTTTTTACGATAAATAGTGCGCATTTTGGCTAAATGCTTATCGAATAAACCTTGAGCAATGAAATCGGCTAATACAAGCTGATCTATTTTAGAGACAACAGATTTTTGTTCTTGATTAAAATGAATAAAATCTTCGACTAACGATTTAGGCAAAATCATGTAACTTATGCGCAGCGAAGGGATAAGCGTTTTGGAAAAGGTTCCGAAATAAATAACGCGTTGCAGCTGATCCATTTTTGCTAATGAGGGGATAGGGAGCCCTTTAAAACGAAATTCTGAATCATAGTCATCTTCAATAATATATGCCTTCTCAGCAGTAGCCCATTGCAGAAGTTCTGCACGCCGTTCAACAGGCATGACCATCCCAAGGGGAAACTGGTGTGCGGGTGTTGTGTATAACATGTGGATGGATTCTTTCGGTATTGTTACCCCTAAGTTATCAACAGGAATAGCATGAGTTGTTAATCCACACTGTTGCGATGTTGCACGTACTCTTTTAAAGCCAGGCTCCTCTAAGCCAACTTGTGCTTTTTGGCCAAAAAAGTGACAGAGAGCCTGCAGCTGATTTTGTGTACCACTATAAACAAACACCTGTGATGCTTCACAAGTAACTCCTCTTGATCGTTCAACATAACTAGCGATTTCCGTCCGCAATATTGATTCTCCTGGCCAAGGACTTGTTGTTAAATTATCCACATTGAAGTGCTTTTTCCACAGCTTATGCCAGCTGGAGAATGGAAAACCCTCCTTATCCACATGTCCATTATTAAAATCAAATTTTACAGTATATGTAGTTGGTGTTTTAGCTGTGGATATGTGCTGTTTTTGCTGCTGTCCCCATTCAAATTCAAAGGGCGCTATAAAGTAGCCAGAGCGTTCCTTACTATAAATATAGCCTTCAGCTAGTAATTGTTCATAAGCTTCCTTAATCGTATGGACACTAACGTCAAGCGTTTTAGCAAGTGCCCGTTTAGAAGGCAATTGCTCATGGGCCTTCAGTTTTTTTCTTAAAATTGCCTGTTTTATTTCTTCGTAAATTTGCACGTATTTCGATGAATCTTCCGTAAATGAAATCGATAATTCCAAAATGTTGCACCTCCTGGTACGGTGTAGTTTTTGAAAATTGGTTCTATCTATCATATCAGAATTATCGTTATATATTAAAAAGGAGTGAAGCAAAATGAATTTTTTAGCGTTAGAAAATGAGGTTGTATTACTTAAGCCATTAGAACAAAAGGATAGGCAAGGAATATTAGAGGCTGGTAGTTATCCAGAGATTTGGCCACATATGTCCACAGTAATAGAGACGATGGACGATGTGAATAAATTTGTGGATAAAGCATTACTAACAAAACGTGAAAAAACTGAGTTCCCATTTGTAATTGTGGATAAAAAATCTGGACAAATCATCGGTTCGACTCGGTTTATGGATATTGATGAAACACATAAACGGCTTGAAATAGGTACTACATGGATTACACCAGCTTTTTGGCGTACTGCTATTAATACGAATTGCAAATATTTATTATTACAATACTGCTTTGAGGTATTAAATCTACAACGTGTACAAATTAAAACAGATCATGAAAATGTGCGTTCACAAAGGGCTATTGAACGCCTAGGAGCAACAAAAGAGGGGATCTTACGTAATCATATGGTGCGTAAGGATGGTACAACTCGTCATACCGTGATGTATAGCATTACGCTACAAGAGTGGCCACAAGTGAAAAAGCATTTGCAACAGTTATTAGTTGATTGTACTAAAAAATAATAATGGAGGAAATATTCTAGTTCATCGCCGAAAGTTGTGGATGCCATTTTGTTAAAACGTATGCCATGTGGATAAGTTGATTGAGGTGAGACTAGTCGATACCTTGAGGATCCAAGTAATGGTGAGGAGCCATTATTATATTAAAAAAAGAATGGTCATTAGTCGACCATTCTTTTTTTATAAATAAACCCTGCTACAATCCAAGTAGCTAGTGACCAAACAATGATTGTAGCCATTGGAATAATGACGTCCATTGTTGTGTATGTGCCTTCTAGAGCCTCTGCTAATTGCGCCAATTGAGAACTTGGTAACCACTCTGCAATTTTTAAAATAGGAAAGGCAGACGATAATGCTAGGGCAAAAGAGCCAAACCCGAAAATAAGGATAACAGGTAGAATGATAAGAGATCCTTCCATAACTGTTTTGGCGAATAATCCACACAATGTTCCTATTGCAATATAGAACACAGTCGAAAGTATTAAAGCAATAGCTAAGATGAAAAGATTAGCTGGGCTATAGCCAACAATGAAAATAGTCAATGCTACAATTACCATTGTAAGGATAAAGACGAACAAGCTTTTACCAATTAATATATCGCCAAGTGAAGCAGGGGAAAGCATTAAACTACGAAGCGTGTTTTTTTCTTTCTCCTCTGCAATTAGACAGCATTGTACATAGGCAGTCACCAGAGTAAATGCCATATTAATTGCAAGGAAATAGGTGGCGATAGTAGCTGAGCCCGATTTATTAAATAAAAATGCAAAAACAAGTGGCATAAATACCATAACGGATACCGCATAGTTACGTGAAAATTCCTTATAATCCTTCATTAAAATAGCCTGAATTCGTGTCATTGAAAGGTTCATACTAAATCACTCCCTGTTATTTGCATAAAAATATTACCTAGTGTTGGCTCGTTTGTATAAATGCGAGAAACTTCGTTAGATTGCATCCAATGAAACAGTTTTTCTGCATCCTGTTTGCCATTTTGAATGACTTCGCTAGCACCATTTTTTAGTTCAACTGTAATAGACTCATCCCCAAACTCTTTTTTCAAATCTTTTGGCGAACCAATTGCTCTAATTTTACCTTTATGTAAGAAGGCGACACGATCACAAAGTATTTCTGCTTCACTCATATCATGTGTTGTTAAAAATATGGTCGTACCCATGTCGTTTAATTTACGTAAGCCATTATAAATGTGCTGTGTATTAACAGGATCGAGTGCAGAAGTTGGTTCATCTAAAAATAATAGTTCTGGTTTATGCATGATGGCACGTGCAAGCGTAACACGTTGCATCATTCCTTTAGAAAGCTGACTAATTTTCTTTTTACGATCACCGTATAAGTTAACAAAATCCAACGCCTCTTTTACGGCTGATTTAGGTAATTGGTATAAATTAGTGAATAGTAATAAATTCTCCTCAATTGAAAGTCGTGTATATAGTCCACTATTATCTGTTAAAATACCGAAGCGTTTACGATTGTTACTTTGTTTCATCTCATCTGCTGGGCGACCAAACAGTAAAACGTCCCCAGCAGTTTTTTCAGTTTGTGCTGTTAATATTTTAATAGTAGTAGTTTTTCCGGAACCACTAGGTCCAAGAAAGCCGAATATTTCTCCTTTTTGAATGGTAAATGAAACATCCTGTAATGCTGCTTCCTTATTAAATGTTTTTTTCAAATGCTGAACATCGATCACTGCGTTCATTTGAAAACCTCCCTGTGTTGTTGTTGATGTCTCAACTATAAGGGACAATGAAGATAACAACATTAAATTACAGGTGAAAGGCAGTAAAATGATCATTAGCGGAGAAATATTTCAGATGACAGGAGTCGTTTATTTCCTGGGAAATCTACTAAATTCCGAGTATTTCTTTTAAATCTGCGAGCTTATTTTTCGACAAAGGTACTACGGTCTTTTCGTTGCTATTTAAGGCTAGACTGTAGCTATTGCGAGTCCACGTAATGATTTCCCGTACCTTTTGTAAGTTAACGATATATGAGCGATGACTTCTAAAAAAGCCAAATGGTGTCAATTTTTGCTCAAGCTCATTCAGTGATAATGTACATGGATAGGTTTCACCCGCAACATACAGTGAAACAAGACCCTCAACACTTTCGATATAATCGATTTCAGGGGGATTAAATAAAATGATCTTATCGTTCTTCTTTGTAGGGATCTTATCAAGTCGAATCGGTGCACTTTCAAGAGAGGGAGAAGCTGGTTCTGTCTCATCTTCTTTCACATCTAATGCATGTAAGCCCATTGTATCCAGTCTATGTATTTCTGTACTCGAAACGATTAAATCCTCAAGGTTGTTAGACAGTAAAATGACTGTTTTATTCTGTTTTTGAAGGACATCCAATAACTGAAGGACTGTTTGCTTGGAAAACTCATCTAGATTTTGGAATGGTTCTTCTAAAACTTGTATCGGTGCCTGATTAAGATATGTATGAATCAATTTTAAACGTTGCTTTTCTCCATTTGAAAGCTTACTGATTTTAATGCTTTTTTGCTCCACTAAAGCGAATGATTTTAATAAATCCTCCATCTTTTCAGAAGAATTATTGAAAAGCTTTAAGCAAAATTTGATGTATTCTCGAACCGTCAGTCGCTCATACAAGGCATTTTCACGAAAATGTGTATACGTATTGCTTTCCTTCGCAAACCACTGTATTAATGTATGTATTTTTGACACATCCGTATAGATGCCAATAATAATGCCAGGCTGCATAGATAGGTGGAAGTTTGGATAAATTACATTTCCTCCTTCTATATAAGGGTCAATAATTATGCTTTCAATTTGGTTCATTACTTAGTCCTCCTTGACTGTATTTAATTTCAAAAAATTGTGAGATTTCAGCCTGTGCCTGTAGATAACTTTCATAACAATAGTTGGAATTATTGCAGTCCATAAAACCGTGCTGACCTAGATATTGTCGCGTATGAACAGATGGTAATGTATCAAGTGTTTCTTTTATTCTATCAACATTAAAACTTTTCTCATGACTTGGTAAAATAACGAGTGTCGGACAGGAGGGGATTGCATCCAAGTATTGACGAATGCGTGAACCATAAACGCAAACGATTCCTTGTAATGGCAGTGTTGATAGTCTCCAAGCTAATGTTGCACCTACACTAAATCCGATTAACAGCACTTCATCATAATGTGTCCTAGCTTCCAATATTTTTTCAGTTAGTCTTTCGAGGGGAGCATCAAAGCCAACTTCATTTATGAAATACTCATAGGCTTCCTGCTCTTGTTCATATGGAAATACTCTATTGTCTGAATATAAAGAAATGCACTCAACGGTAGTGTTGGCGTTACTGTATGCTTCAGCTTGCATTTTTATAAAATCGTTGACGCCATAAATCTCATGTAAAATAAATACTTTCCTTTTCATTTTGACCTCATTTAGTTTTTCCAATAGTGTATCAAAAAATAATCATATAGTATATTTCAGAAAATTCTGGTCCGCGTTTTATTATTTCAAGATAATTATTTAGCGATTGATTAATTGAATGTAGCTGTTAAGTTGAAAGGAATCTGTTGCGCTAAATAAAACAGTAGTGTTCCAAAAGTGAAAAATCCACGCAGACTTTTGTGGCTCTTAATTTGACCACAGAAAGTAAGGCGGATTTTTCTATTGATATAAGTCTTTATTTTGAAACTTTAGACA
This sequence comes from Lysinibacillus sp. NPDC059133, assembly GCF_042755925.1. Taxonomy (NCBI): domain Bacteria; kingdom Bacillati; phylum Bacillota; class Bacilli; order Caryophanales; family Bacillaceae; genus Lysinibacillus; species Lysinibacillus sp. NPDC059133. Next base: position 35,212 of record NZ_JBHZDH010000037.1, read on the forward strand.
TAAAACCCTTCATTTCCATACTAAGCGTATTAAGCTCATCAATAATTTCACTAAAGTCCTGAACAAGTTGTGCCTGTTCATTTGTGGCACCATTTATTTGAGTCATGTTTTGCTTTAAATTTTCAAGATTATGATTGATGCTTCGAAGTGAGGATTCAATGTTATCAGTAGCAGTAGTTGTTTCAGTAGAAAGCTTGCGAACTTCTTGTGCGACTATATTAAATCCGGCACCATGCTGGCCTGCTCGTGCTGCCTCAATCGATGCATTTAAGCCGAGTAGATTTGTTTGACGAGAAATACTTTTTATTAAATCGGTAATACCATTTGTTTTTTCAGCGTCTTCTAAAGCGAATTGTGTCTGTTTATTAATTTCCTCACTTGTCGCAGCTAGTTCCTCTGAATGAGAGGCAATTGTATGTACTTTATCCTGTAGGTTTTGGATAATATCATTCATAGTAAAAATATATTTCTCCATTTGGAGAGCATGGTCAATAGGTAATCCAAAGGCTAGTGCACCTACGATATGTCCATTTTCACGAACAGGAAAAGAAAATGCGTTAAAATCCACACCATAAACCTTTTTTGGTACAGGTTGATCAGTACTTTTGCCTTTAAGTGGGAGATGTAAAATGGTATCATCTGGGTGAATTTTTTGTCCGTTTTTATAACCAGCATCTATCCGTTTCCCAGGTAAATAAGTAATAATGCTCTCACTCTCTTTCTCTACTACTGCCATCATGGCTTCACCCTTCATAGCTAAATGAATGTAAGGCAATGACGCTGATAATGCTTCAATAATATTCATAGTAACCTCCTCGGTTTATGTAAGCTCTGTTAGCATAATCTCGCCATTCTAAAAAAACGTAATTTTTTGGAAAGTAATACTACTTTAATTGTATGTAAAAAGGAAGAGAATAAAAAGACTATCTTAATACCATTATCCTTTTAAAAAGTACGAAATTAAGATCTTATATGTTTAATTTGCTTAAAAGGGATTGGATTTGCATGGTAACGAATATTGCAGGCGCGGCAATCATGGAGTATACATAAAAGAACTTTGCAAAAAATAAATAATACGGTATTAAATACGGACGGTATTAAATACAACATAGAGTGCAGAAAGTTAACATATTTATTTGACAAAGAATTGGAGTAAGTCCTAGTTATGAACTTCGAGTATAAGCAAAGTAGGGTATATGGTTTTTTTACTTTAGCTGTGTGTTTTTTTAAAGGGACAAGTTTATCACCTACTCGTTTTGCCGGAGCATAGTTTGCTTTTTAGTTATTCTTTCGTAAAAGCTTAACATAGCTTTTTCTTTTTTGGACAACCTAAACTTAGAAATAATGGCATGAGGTGATGATCGTGAAAATAGAAAGGTCGTCCGAATGGGAAGAAGGCTTTATCAATAAACTAAACCCACTTGAAAAATGGGATAGTTGGACATTGTACAAGATGAATTATGATATTGTGAAAATGAAGTTAATTCCTGATTTCACAGGTTTACAGGCGACAAAGTATTTACCAAATTTAAAACCGCTTAAGCACCAGTTGGAAGCAGCAGAAACAGTGATTGAACGTATGAATGGAAAGGCGATTCTGGCTGATGAAGTAGGTCTTGGTAAAACAATTGAAGCAGGTTTAATTTTAAAAGAATATCTGATTCGAGGACTCGTTAAAAGAGCGTTAATATTAGCTCCAGCATCTCTTATTAATCAGTGGATTGAAGAATTAAATATCAAATTCCACATTCCGGCAATAGCTTATAAAAAAAATGTGCCGATTGAGCGCTATGATGTCGTTATTATGAGTATGGATACGGCAAAGAAAAGTCCTCACAAAGAGCGTATTTATGAGCAGGATTACGACATGATAATTATCGACGAGGCTCATAAACTAAAAAATCATAAAACCCAAATTTATGAATTCGTACAAAGCTTAAAGAAAAAGTTTTGTTTATTATTAACGGCTACACCGATTCAAAACGATGTTTTTGAATTATTTTATCTTATTTCTTTACTTAAGCCTGGTCATCTTGGCAATTATGATACATTTCAATCTGCATTCTCGGCAAGTAAGCATGATTTAGAGCATAATGATTATTTAAAGGAATTAGTGAATCAGGTGATGGTGAGGAATAGGAGGGAGGACACGGGTATTGAATGGACAAATCGCCGTGTTCAAATTGTTCCTATCCAATTTACGAAAGAAGAAGAGGAAGTTTATAATCTGCTCGGAACGCTTCAAAATACAGCCTCTTTTTCAATGATTACATTGCAGAAGGAAATGTGTAGTAGCAAAGAAGCAACAGGCTTAACGTTATCTAAAATGCTTGAAGACAATGAGCAACCACAAGAAATTGAAGAAATACTAGCAAAATTAATGGCCTTAGAAGTGAATTCAAAGGCGAAAAAGACACTTGAAATAATCGAACAGGCCAAGGATAAAGTGATTATTTTTACAGAGTATAGAGCTACTCAAATTTATTTGCAATGGTATTTACATTCTAACGGTATAACGAGTGTCCTATTCAACGGTAAATTCAATAAAAGCAAACGTGATTATATGAAGCTTCTTTTTAAGGAAAGGGCACAAGTTTTAATCGCAACAGAGGCAGGCGGTGAGGGGATTAACCTTCAATTTTGTCATCATGTCATTAACTATGATTTGCCATGGAACCCTATGAAGCTAGAGCAACGGATTGGTCGTGTGCATCGATTAGGGCAAGAGCATGATGTTCATATTTATAATTTGGCTATAGCCAATACGATTGAAGAGAATATATTAGCATTACTTCATACGAAAATTGATGTTTTCGAAAAGGTAGTCGGCGACTTAGATGCGATTCTATCTAACTTTAAAGAATCTGTATAGTGTAAGGGAGAAGAACTATGTATCCACAGCAAGTTCATAGTTATTTACGACAATTTTTTATTGAAAATGATTGCCGTATTGTAGGAGAAGATCAACATTATCTCACGGTACAATTAACAGTTGATATCGATAAAAGAATAATGAATCGCCCTTTTTATTGGCAGTACGTAGAAGCTACAAATAGTGAGGCAAATCCAGCCCAAGTAACGTTCATTACAAATCAAACAGCATCGGCTGGGAGCCTTTATGGTGAAGTTATTCATTTCGGTTCTCCGAGAATGAGCCAGCTTTTTCAAGCAACAAGGGATCTAGGGGCGTATGTTCAGCTTTTTGAGAAGGTGGATAGCGCAATAGGCCAAGTTATCCTTACTCCATGGCTAGGTGTTAATTTTAAAGTGTCGTATTGCTGCGACCAAACGAAAGAAATGCTTTATTCATTTGGCATAAACTTGCTAACTGGAATCATAAAAGAGGAATTTCAAGAGACAATATGTACATCTGAATTTGACACTGTTCCAGCAGACAATGCTTTTCATGTGCAATTTATCATTAAGCCCGTTAGAGCACTTGAAAGATTAAATGCTACTATTGAAAAGATCATTAAACAAGATGATCATTCATGGGCTACTGAAGCAAAAAAACGATGGCAACGTGATCAGCGAGTACTCGATTATTTTTATGAAGAGGAAGATGACAAACCAGAATGTTATGATATTGAAAAGAAGGCTTTAGAGGAACAATACGATACAAAAATTAAAATAGAAATTATTAATGGTGGATTATTTTATCTTTATTAAACGAGGAGCTGTCTTTACTAAGGACAGCTCCTTTCCATTTAATTTTCTTCAAAAATACTTTGTAGTTGCGCCAATTTATTATCCCAAAATAAATCAAAGTACTGTAGCCAATCTTCAATCTCTTTTAGTTTTTCGGCATGTAATGTGTAAACTTTTTCTCGCCCCTTTTTCTGAGCAGAGACTAGCTCAGCTTGTTCTAAAACTTTTAAATGCTTCACGACAGCAGTTCGGCTTATAGAAAAATTCTCAGAAATAAGTGAGATCGGTTTATCACTTGAGGCAAGTAGCTGTAGGACATGACGTCTTGTTGGATCAGCGATAGCTTGAAAAACATCATACTTTACAGCAAGCGGTGTCATTGTGATTCCACAACTTCTTTTAATTTTTTGCCGACAAGCATTGTCCAGCCGCCATCCATTGTTGTACGAATAGCTTCAGCAGGCATGTTAGCTTTAGGAATGATATGTGAAGCTTCTTTCCAGCCACCATGAGTTAACGTAAATTCTGTTTGCTCCCCAACTTCTTTCAGTTCAAAAGTGACAAACCATCCATCTGTATCCCATGCAAAACGAACAAAATGTGGAGCATCTACTTGTTCTACTCGACATGGTGAAGGACCAAACGGTGATTGTATTGTAAATTCATGACCTTCAACTGGCTCGAAATTATTTGGCATAAGCCAAGAAGCAATCTTTTCAGCGTCCGTTACTGTTTCCCATACTTTCTTGATCGGTGCATTGAGTGTAACTGTTTTAACAATATTCTCTAGTTTTTCTGTCATTTAAAATGAACTCCTTTACAAAAATATAACCCTAAGGTGTTATGAATATATAACACCTTAGGGTTATATGTCAATTATAAATACATTGGATAAATTTTCACCATGTCTTTTTGTGTAGCCTCACTTATGTTAAAATTATTTTTATAATTTTCTGACTAAAAAGGAGGGCATTAAAATGGTGAATGTACCTGTCTTTTTATTAATGTGCATTTTATTAATTATTTTGCCTGGCCCGGATACGGCGATTGCAACAAAAAATACACTCACCGTAAGTAGAAAAGGGGGCTTACAGACTTTGCTTGGTTCGTGCTGTGGTTTATTGATCCATACTTTTGCAGCAGTTATTGGACTTTCCGCGATTATTGTAAAGTCAGCATATGTATTTGCCATTTTAAAATACGTTGGAGCGGTCTATTTATGTTATTTAGGTATCAAAACATTATGGGCATTACGAGCAATACGTACGCAGCCTCCTGTTGTACAAGACGATACTCAAATTGATCACAAATATTCGCAGCAATCATGCTTTAAGCAAGGCTTCTTAACGAACGTAACAAACCCAAAGGTGGCTGTATTTTTTCTCACATTTTTACCTCTGTTTGTAGATGGTAAAAGCGGTACATTCATGCCGTTTCTGATCATGGGGCTTATTTATACTGCGTTAACAGGATTTTGGTTTGTATTTTATGTTTACTTGTTGGATAAAATTAGCGCATTTATGAAAAAGCCAACGACGAAAGCTGTAATCGAAGGATTGACAGGTGCAGTGTTAATTGGCTTTGGCATTAAATTGGCATTAGATAAAGCCCACTAAGATTTTATTAAAAAATCTATATAATAAATGGTTTAAAACCTAAGTAAACCCCGTTCTAAATTTAGGACGGGGTTAAAAATATAGTTGTTTAAACTACACTAGAATATCTTAATTTCTATCCTTATTTCCAATAAAGTGTACCTTTAAACTTCTCTGGCTTTTTTACATAGCTTTCGATAATAAATCCACAGTCTGTGCAAAGAATGTATTCAACAACTGAACCTAGACCAGGCTTATTATCTGGGTACATAACTGCAGGCCCAGTATGCTTACCTTTCCCTAACTCTTTCCCACCACATTTGGGACATTCTATTATTTCCGTAGAATTCTTCAATTTGAAACCCTCCCCTTATATATGTAAGCTATTTTCCTGATATGTCCCATTATCTATTAATACGAATTGTTTGTAAAATTGTACCACAAAATGGATATTTATCCTCTTCTCTAATGAAAGAGGAGGAGGGAAGAGTTGAGTGTCCTGTTCTATTTTTTCTTTAAGTCACTTCAGCTACTTTCAAAGGGTAAATAAAAACTTCACGGATATATTCCGTGAAGCTAAAATACTTTATATCCAGCTAGAAGAACAGGAAGCCGATGCTAATAATAATGCCCGTGAAGATTAAAATGAATAAACAGAAGCCCATTATATCCCTAGCCTTTAAGCCAGCGATTGCAAGGGCTGGTAGTGCCCAGAACGGTTGAATCATATTCGTCCAAGCGTCACCCCACGCGATTGCCATGGCAGTTTTAGCGTAGTCGGCACCTAAAGTGGTTGCAGCATCTAGCATAATAGGAGCTTGTACCGCCCATTGACCACCGCCTGACGGTATAAAGAAGTTAACAAGTCCGGCTGAGAAAAATGTAAACAAATAGAAGGTATGTTCATTGGAAATATTGACAAACCATTCTGAGAATACAGCAGCTAAACCAGAAGCGGTCATCATGCCCATGATCCCTGCATAAAACGGAAATTGGAAAATGATTCCTGTTGTTGTTTTAATAGCATCCTGTGCAGCGGCAAGGAAACGCTGCGGTGTCCCGTGGAAAATAATGCCTAACACAATAAAAATCGTATTAATCACATTTAAATCAAGGACAAAGCCTTTCGTCATAAAATGATGTACTAAATAAACGAGTCCAATAATAGCAATTAAAATAGTTAAAATATAACTTCTTTCAGAGCGATTAGCAAAGTTGTTTTCAGGCTTAGGTAACTCTGTTTTTTCTTCTACTAAAAAAGCAGGGTCAATCTCAACCAATTCTTCTTCCTTTGGCATCATCCAACGATTAAAGAACGGTAAAGTGAAGACGATAACAATGACTATAAATAAGTTATAGGTTGAAAATAATGTAATATTTGTTGGGATGATCCCCATAATATCTGCAAACTTATGACCTTCAGTCGCGATGGATAACGGAATTGAGCCAGCTAATCCACCATGCCAAATAACAAAGCCTGAATAGGCACTAGCAATTAATAAACGATAGTCTACCTTTTTAACATGACGAGCAATTTCCTTTGCGAAGAGGGCACCGATGACAAGTCCAAATCCCCAGTTAATCCAGCAAGCGATTAGCGATACGAATGTAACAATGATAATCGCCATGCCTGGTGTTTTGATTTTACTTGCAATGGATGATAATCCTTTTTTAAAAACAGGACTATTGGCTAAAATGTGACCTGCAGCTAAGACAATCACCATTTGCATTGTAAATGCTAATAGTTCCCAAAAACCATCTCCCCAATAGATCACCATATCGAGAGGAGAAGCATCTGTTAAAGCAACCCCTAATAATAACGTCAACACTGTGAGTATAGTGACAAAAATGTATGGATCAGGTAAATATTTTTCCATGATAGCATTTGAAATTCTTGTTAACGTTTTCATGTTAGAAATCCCCCTTCATTTTCTGCCATCCCTTATTGCTAATTGTACATAGGGAAATAAATAAATAAAGATAAAATCGGAATCAGGAATGATAAATATAACGTAATGTAGAAATAAAGTGATGATTTCTATCGCGAAATATAAATATGATTGAAATCATAACAAAGCCTTATTCCTATTGTGTTTGGTCTACATGTTTTTAAGAAGAAGGATAAGTAGAAAATGAGGAGAATTTATTACTAAATAGGGGATTTTGGAATATTTTTTATACCAAATTAGAATAAATAGGGGGTATCTATATGGAGTTGCGAGATTTAAAAGCTTTTATGACCGTTGTTGAACATGGGAGTTTTACAAAGGCCGCTAGTGAATCCTTTGTGTCACAGCCTTCATTAAGCAAAAGCATTAAAAAGTTAGAGAATGCTCTTCATGTAGAGTTATTAAATCGATCTACACGCAATATAGAATTAACAGACGCAGGTAGTATCGTCTATAAACAAGGTCAAAAAATAATACGTTCTGTCCACGATTTACATATATTATTAGATGATTTATCGAACATCGAAACAGGTACGATTAAATTAGGGATTCCTCCGCTAATTGGCACACTATTTTTCCCTGACATTGCTCGAAAGTTTCATAAGCAATATCCAAAGGTGCATTTAGAGCTTGTGGAACGAGGAGCTAAAACGATCGGAACGTTAGTAGAAAATGGTGACGTTGATATGGGAATTGTCGTTATACCTACAGATGAAAGGAAATTTTCTGTCCAATCATTTGTGGAAGACCAATTTTTTGTCTTTATTAATGAGTCCCATCCATTGGCTCAGCAAGAACATATTTTATTACAAGATTTAAAAAGTGAAACATTCATTATCTTTACGGAGGAATTCACACTGCATGATTATGTTATTAAATCATGTAAAAGCGTAGGATTCACACCAATAATTGGCTATAAAAGCTCGCAATGGGATTTAATAGTGGAGCTAGTATCCTCGAATTTAGGGGTGACACTTTTACCCTATTCAATTGCCGCAAAGCAGACGAACAAAAATGTCAAAATTATACCGTTACTTAACTTTGACATGCCATGGCGTTTAGGTGTTATTACGAAGAAAAATACTTATCAATCTTTTGCATTAAAGCAGCTACTCCATACAATACGTTCTGAAAATTGATTTATGCACTTTTAGAATAAATAGTATTCTAATTAATTCCTTTACTTATAAAACGATAGTAAGGTAGAATTTTTCTTAATAAACGAGAAATTTTAGGGGGTTTCGATATGGGGAAGGGGAAAGTGTGGAATTCGTTTGAGGAGGCCATTGCTGATATTAAAGATGGGGATACGTTAGCAGTAGGGGGCTTCGGGCTATGTGGTATCCCTGAAAAATCAATTGCAGCGCTAGTCCAAAGGGGAACAAAGGATTTAACAGTTGTAAGCAATAACTGCGGTGTGGATGATTGGGGTTTAGGGCTTTTATTAGCAAATAAACAAATAAAGAAAATGGTCGCATCCTATGTAGGTGAAAATAAAATTTTTGAGCAGCAATTTTTAAGTGGGGAGCTTGAAGTAGAATTGACACCACAAGGTACGTTGGCAGAGCGTATGCGAGCTGGCGGAGCTGGGATTCCAGGTTTTTACACAGCTACTGGAGTTGGAACACCCATTGCTGAGGGAAAAGAAGTAAAGATTTTTGATGGCAAGGAATATATTTTAGAAAAAGGTATTGTCGCAGATTTTGCACTTGTCAAAGCATGGAAGGCGGACAAGTTAGGAAATTTAGTTTTCAGAAAAACATCACGTAATTTTAATCCACTAGCTGCAATGGCTGGAAAAATTACGATTGCAGAAGTAGAAGAAATTGTTGAGGTTGGAGAGCTAGACCCAGATCATATTCATACACCTGGAGTGTTCGTGCAGCGCGTTTTACTAGGTGGCAATTATGAGAAACGTATTGAGCGTTTGACGGTAAAAAAGGGGGATGCGTAAATGGCTGATACAAGACAAAGAATAGTAAATAGAGCAGTAAAAGAAATACAAAATGGTATGAACGTTAATTTAGGTATTGGTATCCCGACGCTAGTAGCCAATGCAATTCCATCTGACTATGACGTCCTTTTACAATCAGAAAACGGACTTCTTGGCATTGGTCCATACCCAGCAGAAGACGCGGTCGATCCTGATTTAATTAATGCAGGTAAAGAAACGGTCACTGCGATTCCGGGTGCCTCTTTCTTTGACAGTGCCGAATCATTTGCCATGATTCGAGGAGGTCATATCGATCTGGCTATTTTAGGTGGCATGGAAGTATCTGAAACGGGTGACCTTGCGAACTGGATGATTCCGGGGAAAATGGTGAAAGGTATGGGAGGCGCCATGGACCTTGTAGTCGGGGCGAAAAGAGTAGTTGTCGTGATGGAGCATGTTAATAAAAACGGTGAGTCAAAAATAAAAAAACAATGTGAGCTGCCGTTAACCGGAAAGGGCGTTGTGAATAGATTAATTACAGATTTGGCTGTTTTCGATTTTACGGAGGAAGGGATGCAGCTTATAGAATTAGCAGAGGGTGTCACGTTAGAGGAAGTAAAAGAGCAGACAGCTGCTTCTTTTAGTATTGCTTTAACATCATAAATTTAATGAAACCAGTTCTTTTGATAGAGCTGGTTATTTTTTGTTAGGAGTATGAATAAATGGATATACATGAACTGAAGTGCGATAGTATAAAGCAATTTAGAAATAGGTCTGTAAAAGAGAGACCGTTCATTCGCGATTGATGGATTAGGTGGTACAGGCAAGTCCACTATAGCTAACAAACTGGCGGAGGAGCTACAATCGATTTGTGCTGTAGAATTAATCCATATAGATAATCATATCGTAGAAAGCAGTGAACGTTATGATACTGGCCACGCTGAATGGTATGAATATTATTATTTACAATGGGATGTTGAATTGATTAAAAATAATATGTTGTTACCATTACATAAAAATAAGTTACAACTCCAACTTCCATTTTATAATCAATCAGCAGATACCGTTAACGATAGAAAAATAAAATTAGAAACGAATAGTATTTTTATGATCGAGGGAGTATTCCTTTTCAGGCATGAATGGAGGAGCTTTTATGATTATCGTTTATTTCTAGACATCCCTCGAACAGTTCGAGAGGAAAGAGTATTACAAAGGGATGCCTATATTTGAGTTTTTCAAGCGCGACTAAATAAGTATCAAAGAAGATATTGGCCAGCTGAGGAGTATTATTTAGAGAAAGAAAACCCGTTGGCAGCTGCAGATAAAATTTGTGATTTTTTAAAGTAGAATTGTCACTTCGCGGGTATTTGTCTCCAATTCGCGGGTATTTCAATCAATATCGCGGGTATTTTGCCTTCAAGCGCGGGTATTTCTGAAGAGCATGAAGATTGATTGTTATTTTTCAGACTATTGGCTGTTCTCTAGCTCTGTTTTGCCATTATACAATGATGGAAAAGGAAAAAATGAACTATGAGACAACGATGGTCAGATGAATTACAGGTGGCACAGGTACGTGTAGCGAGACCGACTGATAAAATAAAGGAAATTGAGAAATTTTATTGCGAAGGCGTAGGGTTAGAAAAAATCGGCTCTTTTTCAGGACATCGAGGCTTCACTGGCATCATGATTGGTCTTCCGAATGCGAGCTATCATTTAGAATTTATAGAGCACATTGACGGAAGTCCTTGCCCAGCACCAACAAAGGATAATTTGCTCGTACTGTATATTCCAAATCGTTCAACTATACAGCGTATTGCTGAACGATTATTGCAAATGGGCTACCCTGAGGTAGAGCCAGAAAATCAATATTGGGCTGAAAAAGGCGTCACAATTGAAGATCCTGATGGCTGGCGTCTTGTATTAATGAACACGGAGGGTATTTAAATAAGTAGGCTCGTATTTTCAATACCCTGCGCGGTATGTAGTTACAACTTATAACGTTGAAAGAAAGAAAAGGTGCTCGGCAGTAAATATATTTCAAAAACTTTTTTGTTTGAAACAATTGCAAATGAAAAAAGATACCCACACATTATACACGTAGGGGTATCTTGTCGTTGAAACGCTCTATTGTCCTAAAGAAGCATCTTGATGATAATGAGTAGCAATTGATTCGATATCTAGCTGTGTATAGTTCGCCCAATTAACCTTTCTAAAGTCTTCCTCACTAAAGTAAATATTTAATAGCTCTGTCATAGATTTGTCCCCGTTAGATTTCGTTAACGGAGCATACCAACTAATGGCTGGAGTTTTAACACTTTGAAGCTTAGACAGCTCTGCAAATAGTTTAGTGGAATCCTTTAACATTTGACTTTTCATACCTTTTTTCACATCAGTATCCTGTATAGAGATTGATACGATACCATTCTTTTCTTCCACCGTGAATTTATTTTTAACGATAGCTCCTACTATATCTTCAATGGAAGTATTTTTATCGACGGCAACTTCCTTTGGAGCAGTATTCTTCCCGCAAGCTGATAATAAAAGTGTGGCTAGTAAAAATAAATAAAATAACTTCTTCAATGTAATAACCTCCCTTGTTACTACCATATATGCGCAAAATGGAGGTGAATTATACAAAAAGAAGGAAGGTAGTAAAAAAATCAATTATGCCCCGGCATAATTGCGTCCGGAATCGGCTTTGTGCTTAGGCCTGCACGAGGGCCGACACGATGTCGGTCATTTCGGTGATGCCACAGGACGTGGCGTTTTTACCGATGCAGGTCAGTTAGCCGTTATCGCATGGATGCGATGATTTTAGGCTAACATCCCCTAAGAACTCCTTTCCGATTTCCGTGACACCCGCTGAAAGAAGTTAAATTACAATGGAGTTACATAAATCTGTTTTTCCGTTGGATCCCAGAGGACAACCCCAACATCTTGGTTTTGATCTATAATACGAATAGTAATAGGAATATAATCAAATAAAATAGTATTCAATTTAGTACTAGCCAACTGTAAAAGACCAATCAGTTCAGTATCATTTATTAAAGGTGCATGAACATCTATTTTTAAATCGATTAAATTCCCGTTTTCATATCGAAGGTTACCAATTATTTTAGGATTTAAATGTTTAAAGCCTTCTTGAATATCTTCTTTGAAAATTAATAATTTATCATATGTATCTTTGTCTAAACTATTAAGTGAATCGGAAGGGAATGTATAAGTTTTTATATCGATCGCATTCCATTTATCTATTGTAACCTCTCCTTCAGGAATAAATGTTTCCGCTAAAAATATTCCTGGAATGATATCATTTTTATTGGATTCTTGATATAAAGTTAAAAAAATAGGGACATTCGGTATTTTATTATCATTTCTTATATTTTTTATTATAGCTTCGGCTATTTCTTTACCGTAATTTTCTACGTCATTAACATTATCTTCGTTCGTATCGACTTTAACTTGATCTATATAAGTTAAGCCTTTATCATCCTGTACTCTAATGTCATAAAACTCATTTAAGGATACGGCTAAAGACAGTCCTTCTACTTTTCCGTTTTCTTTGTTAACAAAATTGTGTTCTAAGACATGAGATAATATTTTAGGATTATTTTTTTCATCCTCTAAAACATCTCCAGTACTTTTTTCTATAGGTGGGTTTAAACCAAAACCTTCTTTTGATTTTCTATCTAACCATTTATTTATAATTTTACCATCTAAATATTGACCTTCCTGCATATAAAACTTCTTAGTAGGAAAGTGATTGACTGATAAATCCATTAATCCTTTTTCAATTTCACTGACGTTTAATGAATTGTTCATATTACTAAGTATCAACCCTCTTGAAACATTAGATTTTGCAGGTTGTTTAATTTCATATATTTCCTTTTGTTGAATGGATGATGCATACATTTTCTCATCATTTTTATTAACTTGATGGTCATCACTACAAGAAGCTAGAAGAAGTAGTGGTGATACAAAAAACAACATACTCTTCTTTATATTCATTTTGTACATACTCCTTACCAATTCAAATTAACGTTATGTTACATAGTTGTGCTTCTTTATATATCCCTGGTATTTTCAATGTTTACCTTTATATCCCTATTTTAAGTGAGATACTGGTAAAAGTATATAAAAACAGATAACTGATATTAGCTATCCACCTTACACAATTTAATAATGTACATGAACTATCGGTTTAGCTTGCTATTGAAGATCAGAAAAATTATTGGAGGCATTGAAAAATGAACCTTTCAGAGTTCAAAAACTATCTTTTGACCATAAGTGAAATAATTTATTTTGATAGCAATGAGTACTTTCGTGAAAAAACTTCTAATCATGATAGACATTGCTGAAAATTTACTTGCAAATACAACGAGTGAGGATGAGAAATATTTTCTAATGGGAACGCTGGGGAACTTATATAGATTTTACGGAGAACCTCAAAAAGCTGTTAACATTTTAACAGAATGCGTTACTATTGCCAGCAATCAGAACGACAGCCATCGAGAAATCGTGTCATTAATACGCCTAGGAGAGGCCATTAAATATAACGATAATCCAATGAAAGCATTGGAAATCTTCAATGAAGTTTTAGATAAATGTAAGGCAAACGATAATTTGTTTTATGTGGACTTTGCCATGCAACATAAAGGAGAGTGCTTGTTAGAATTAGGGAGAATGGCAGAGGCGGAAAAATGCTTGAAAGAAGCATTGGAGTTAAGGGAACTTAAAGGTGATGTATCGCTTATTGAATCTACCCAACAAGCATTGAATTTTATAAAGAATTGGAATGCTAAATACTTTACTGAAAAGCCGTAAAAAGAACACATATTTTTATGTAAAATAAATTGAAGGATTTATGAGTGATAATTTATCTTTATAAGTTCATTTAATCAGTATAATTTGAATAAAGTTTTCCAAAACCTGTAGTAAACGGAGACCATCATTTATGATGGCCTTTTTTTATACGATAATCTTGTAAGCGGATACACTTTTAGCAGAGTTTTTTTCTTCTAACTATTGAATTGCTAGTGAAAACAATGTATAGTGAAGTGATTTGTCTGACGTCTGACCGTCTACATATTTTCAGTTTTAAGATCTATAGCTGTTATTCAAGTTTCAATAATGGAACATAATGAGTGAAAGAAGGATTTGTAGTTTCGGATATCGAACGCGCAAAAATTATCAATATTAGTTATGGAGGAACTCATGAGATACTTAATATCCATTTGTGGATTGCTACTTGTTTTTGGTTTAGCTCTGTTAATGAGTAAAAACAAAAAAGAAATAAAATATAAAAACATACTTATTATGTTGATCATCCAATTTTTATTTGCAGCATTACTGCTAAATACAAAGTTTGGTTATGTTCTAATCAAAGGATTTACAAATGTATTTGATCATTTATTGTCTTACGCAAGTACGGGCATAACTTTTGTTTTTGGTGGTTTAGCGAATGAAGGGGAGTATTCCTTCTTCTTAAATGTGTTATTACCAATCGTATTTATATCTGCATTGATAGGGATCTTACAGCACTTTAAAATTCTTCCTTTCGTCATGAAGTGGATAGGTTTACTTTTAAGTAAAGTAAATGGCATGGGGAAATTGGAATCATATAATGCTGTTGCTTCTGCAATGGTAGGTCAATCTGAAGTATTCATTACTGTAAAAAAACAATTAGATAAAATTAGTCCACAGCGAATGTATACATTATGCGCATCTGCAATGTCGACCGTTTCTATGTCAGTTGTTGGTGCATATATGACGATGATTGAACCAAAATATGTTGTAACGGCGATTGTGTTGAACTTGTTTGGCGGATTTATTATTGTTTCGATCATTAATCCGTATACAGTAGAAGAAAGCGAAGATATTTTAAAAATTGAAGATGAGCATAAGCAATCTTTCTTCCAAATGCTTGGAGAATATATCATGGATGGCTTTAAAGTAGCCATCATTGTTGGAGCTATGCTGATCGGTTTCGTAGCATTAATGGATTTAATCAATTCACTATTTGATATGATTTTGGGTGTATCCTTCCAAGATATTTTAGGTTATATCTTTGCACCAATAGCTTTCCTAATGGGTATACCGTGGGCAGATGCTATTACAGCAGGAGGAATTATGGCAACTAAATTAGTAACGAATGAATTTGTTGCAATGATAAGCCTAGGAGAAGCAGCTAAGTCTATGAGTGCACATACAGTGGCTATTATTTCTGTCTTTCTTGTATCCTTTGCAAACTTTGCATCTATCGGTATTATTGCTGGAGCGGTAAAAGGTTTGAATGAAAGACAAGGGAATATAGTTGCTCGCTTTGGTTTAAAGTTGTTGTATGGAGCAACACTCGTTAGTATCTTAACGGCTACAATTGTAGGTTTCGTAATTTAATAAAAGTTGAACTGCACTCCAATTGATAGACACTTCAATTGGGGCGCAGTTTTTTTATGTGAAATAAAAAACTGTGGAATATAAATGGAAAAGGATGGTATAGCAGTAATAGCTATGTGGTTTTTCACTTCAGTGTCACCAAGTTAGAGTGTTATTGGGGCATTTTACTAATAGTGCTTCGGATTAATAAGTCATTCAAAAGTCAATTCGTGATGGGGTCAAAACGTTTATGTTCAAGCCGCTTAACGCATTTTTATTATTTCCGCTGTCTACTTTGATAGGGAGCAGTTTCATACCTGTAATTAATAGGTATTTAGGGGTTTTGGATAAAATTAAAAGAGAACTAGACGCATCTAGTTCCCTTAAGTGCAAGCCGAAGCAATGCACCGCTATTAGTTAATTATATTCTATCATACATTTAACTATACCTACAAGTGAGGATTTTAAATGTAACTTTTGGTTTTTGTCAGTTTTTTTCTAAAATCAGAACCCATAATTGATGTATGAATAGGAATTGGGATTTGCGTTCTTAAGTTTTCAGAATGGTTTTCTAAATCTCGAAGCAACTTCTGAATCTCACGCTTAGGTGTACCAAGTTTTTTAAGTATGATTACCATTAAAATGAAATAATCGATAATATTAATAAAACGAATGTTTGTTATACTAGTTTCACTTTCGATATAGGAAGTTAATCGACTAGGTGGATTTGTTTTTTTGAAACGGCAATCAAAGACCACGCCATTATGGGCTACTGCATTACGTAATTCTTTTAATAAAAAGATTACATCTTCTAGTATACGACCGTTCTGATTATGTGACGTAGTATGGACATTTAGTACATCGGAGATTTCGATGCGGTATTTAAGCTCCAAACATTGAAGGAAAAATCCAAATTCCCCCATATTTATTACTTCAAAAACAGCCCATAATGGGACTGGTTTATTGCTATGAAGATAGTGTTTTATTACATCTTTACCATCAGCATAATTATAAGCAATACTTGAAAGAATTTTATTTTTAAGATCTAATCGTTTCTTCATTTTTTCTCTATATTTACTATTTCCGATATTTTCTGATTTGTGGTCAATTAATTTATGGGTAAATATATATTCAAAATCACTATTACAATCTTTAATCAAGGTATTAAGCGTGTAATTTTTAATTGCTGTTTCAATAAACATTATATGCGGGTACAATAGTGTCTTTAATTGTGTGTCGAATTTGTATATTGCTGCTAACTCATCAAACTTAGTCAGAGGAATACGATTATTAGGTTGACCTATAAATCGATAGCCTTTAAAGCCATGAAAATAGCCCATATTCATTAAATCAAGTTTATTTTTACTACCACTGATATCAATGTTATGTTTGTTACGAAGGTGTGCCATTAAAGAGTTTAATGATTTTCCCTTAGCCAATTTTACACGTCCAATCTGGTAATCTATCTATGATTATTATACATTATCACTAGCGTCGCATTAAAATAATTCAATGTATTTTTAAAAACTGAATTTTCCGCAATATTATGCGTGCATAAAAAAAGCCTTTATAATGGTTGG
>NZ_JBHZDH010000038.1:0-52287 GCF_042755925.1 Lysinibacillus sp. NPDC059133
TGATGTCCAAAATTTTGTTTCGTTCACCAACTCAAGGTTAGCTACTAAAAACTTTATTGATTACGTTTTGCTTGTTCAGTTTTCAAGGTTCATTTCGTCGCCGTTTTGTTTCGACAACTTTTATAGTATAACATTTTCTTGTTTTTGTTGTCAACTCTTTTTTTAGAAGTTTTTCATCTCTTCTTTAAAAGCAGCAACTCTTATATAATACTACTCTCGGTTTTCGATGTCAACATCTTTTTCGATGTTTTTTTCGAATCCGTTTTATTTCTTACGTCGTCTTAACGACAAGTAATAATTTATCACGATTCCAATGCAACCGCAAGTGTTTTTTTGCTATAAAAATATATTTTATATAAATACCGAATTAATAAGCTATTTTACGATTTTTCGAGTATTAAATAAATCTTATAATCTTCTAGCAATCACTTTATTTGTTTTACTATACATCTCTTTCTCATAATTCTCAACAAACTAAATAAAAAGATCCTTACCACTATCAAAATATAGTTCCTTTTAAAGGATACTTTCTCGAGCTCTCCTTGATAATGCATCAAAGACCCTACACATCAGAACGCTCCATCTCCCTCTCGTCTTTTACACATTGCCCTATCAAATACTCAATCACGAAAAAAGGAGCCAAAGTGCTTCTCCTACACCTCGACTCCTACTTATTCATGTTTATTACTTTTTTAACTTTATTGTTCCGCACATAATAACAAAAGAAAGAAGGATACAATAATATGTTCGCTTTTCAAATACGGAATTCAAAATTGAAAGTGTGTTTTTCAAACTAAAATATAAAGAATCTACTAATTCTAATTAATTATTTTGTTTGTCAACTACATCTAAGCACCAAGAGAAATTATCCCATGCCGAATACCAGCCACTGAAAATTTCGGAAGAATCATCCCAACGGACATCGAACTTCTTCTGACCATTTACATCCACTAAATATAAAGCAAGGGTCGGTTCCGACTTAGAAACCGCTAATTTCATACCGTTTTCTAGCTCTTCCTCAGTAAACAGAACATCTGAAACTGAGCGTACTTGCGCCTGTTCAAATACTAGTTTGTTAAAGATTTTATAATTCATTATAAGCCTCCAATAATACTTCTATAATGTCTATTTCTACTTTATCTGCAAATTACAGAACTCTAAAAGTATACCTTATATTTATTCATCATTTAAATACTCTACTTAATTCTTTCTAATTTAAACTTTTCAAACATTAACTAAATAGTCATCGCAGAAGATGCAAAACAGGAGTCTTAGTGCTTCTCCTACACCACGACTCCTGCTTTTTCACGATTACCTCTTAACAAAGCTGTTCTTTTCTAGTTCGATTACCACTTTTTATCCCGGGTAGTAGTCGTGCTATATCCTTTTATCAATTATGCCTCAGCAAAATTGCGTCTGGAAGTTAAAACAACTATTTAGTAGTATGACGCATTGTAGGGAATAATAATACGTCGCGAATTGATGGCGAATTTGTAAGAAGCATGATTAAACGGTCGATACCAATACCCAATCCACCTGTTGGAGGCATACCGTATTCTAACGCTTCAATGAAATCATTGTCCATTTCATGCGCTTCATCATTACCGGCTGCTTTTTCAACTAACTGAGCTTCAAAGCGCTCACGTTGGTCAATAGGATCATTTAGTTCTGTAAAGGCATTTGCATGCTCGCGTCGAACGATAAATAGTTCGAAACGGTCAGTGAAACGCTCGTCCTCTGGATTTTTCTTTGCTAGAGGTGAGATTTCTACTGGGTGACCATAAACAAATGTAGGCTGAACAAGAGTCTCCTCAATCTTTTGCTCGAAGAACTCGTTAATAATATGCCCTACCTCATGTGTTTCTTTAACCTCTACTCCATGTTCTTTAGCAAGCGCTTGAGCTTGTTCCTTAGTCATAGGTTGCCAGAAGTCTACACCTGTAGCCTCTTTTACTGCATCTACCATATGAATTCGTTTCCAGCCTACAGCAAGATTAATGTCATCTTCACCGTATTGAACTGTAGTAGTACCCAAAACTTCTTGCGCTACATGAGCAATAAGGTTTTCTGTTAGAGACATAATATCTTTGTAATCCGCATAAGCTTCATACAGCTCTATCATTGTGAATTCAGGGTTGTGGCGTGTTGAAATCCCCTCATTTCGGAAAACACGACCAATTTCATATACTTTTTCTAGTCCACCAACAATTAGACGTTTCAAATGCAGTTCGATTGCAATACGCATATATAATTCCATATCAAGTGCATTATGGTGTGTAATAAACGGACGAGCCGCTGCACCACCAGCAATTGTATGAAGCATTGGTGTTTCCACTTCTAAATATCCTGCATTATCTAAATGATTGCGAATAGCACGGATAATTTTAGAACGTGTAATGAATGTTGTTTTACTTTCCTCATTCGTCATTAAATCTAAATAACGTTGACGGTAACGTTGTTCAACATCTTGTAAGCCATGGAACTTTTCTGGCATAGGGCGTAACGCTTTTGATAAGAATGTAAATTCTTCAGCCTTTACTGAAAGCTCTCCCACTTGTGTTCGGAATACATTACCACGAATCCCTACGATATCACCTAGGTCAGCTTGTTTAAATAATTCATATGCTTCTTCGCCAACATGATCCTGACGAACGTAAATTTGAATTTGGCCACCTAAATCTTGAATATGTGCAAAGCCAGCTTTTCCTTTACCGCGTTTCGTCATAATACGACCCGCAATAATTACCTCTTGTAGGTTTTCCTCTAGCTGCTCTTTTGTTTGATCTGCAAATTGTTCACGCACTTCCGTTGATAAATGCGTACGTTCAAAACGGCTACCAAATGGATCTTGACCATTTTCTCGAATAGCCGTCATTTTTTGGCGTCTCACCAAAAGCTGATCATTTAATTCTTCTATGTTTGACACTTGATTCACTCCTTATTAAATTGTCCGCGTTGCGTTTACATCCATAATATTTCTATTGTACACAATTTCATTGCTGTAATCATCTGTTTCGTTTTAATTTCCATAGCAGAAAAAATGATTAATAATTCTAAAAATTGATATTGGCAGAAAAATAGACGTCTCAAAACAATGAGACGCCTTTTTAATGTAATCAATTATGCCTCGGCATAATTGCGTCCGGAATCGGCTTTGTGCTTAGGCCTGCAGATGTTTTTTTGTGCGAAAGCAAAGCGACAGCAACAGCACCGATGCAGGTCAGTTAGCCGTTATCGCATGGATGCGATGATTTTAGGCTAACATCCTTTATGAACTCCTTTCCGATTCCGTGATATCCGCCGGAGGCTTTGGGCCAACAAATGTTTATTGCGCGAAAGCGTAGTGCTAACGCAGCGTCAGCAGCACGATGTTGGTTACTCAGTCGTTGCCACAGGACGTGGCGCTCTTAGACTGAGTTCCTCTATTTCAGTGGATGTTTGTTTGGACACGCGCTGAAAGAAGTTAAATAAACAATTCTTTCGCTTCTGGTACTATTAATGTAGATTCAAGCTCTTCATAGTCTTGTACTATTCCATTTAACAGTGCACGAAGCTCTACCGCAGTTTCTGTTTGGTTAATCGCTTTACGCGCTTTACCATTACCGCGAATACCTTTTAAATACCATGAAGCATGTTTACGCATTTCACGTACTGCCACACTCTCTCCTTTTAATTGCATAAGGCGTTCAAAATGAAGCAAACACACATCAATTTTTTCACGTACACTTGGCTCTTCCTTTAGCTCACCCGTTTCAAGGTATTGAACTGTACGATAAATCATCCATGGATTACCTAAAGCAGCGCGTCCAATCATTACTGCATCTACCCCAGTAGTATCAAGCATACGTTTTGCATCTTGAGGAGTTTCTACATCACCATTACCAAGCACAGGAATTTTCACATTTTCCTTTACTTGACGAATGATATCCCAATTTGCTTTTCCTTCGTACATTTGTACACGTGTACGTCCATGAACAGCTATTGCCGAAGCACCAGCACGTTCAGCAGCTTGTGCATTTTCAACAGCAAAGATATGCTCGTCATCCCAACCAATACGCATTTTTACGCTGACAGGTTTTTTTACAGCATCTACAACAGCAGCTACCATTTCATATAATTTATTCGGGTCTAAAAGTAACCGAGCGCCTGCTTCACATTTAATAATTTTATTAACTGGGCAGCCCATATTAATATCGATAATATCGGCAGATGTATTTTCATCTACATACTTGGCCGCTTCCACTAATGTGGCCTTATCACCACCGAAAATTTGCAATGAAAGTGGATTTTCACGCTCATCGATATAAAGCATGCCTAGTGTTTTTTCGTTTTTCTGGACAATTCCTTTATCACTAATCATTTCTGCATATACTAGCCCTGCTCCAAACTCCTTAACAGTTAAACGGAAAGCAGAGTTACAAATTCCAGCCATTGGCGCTAATACGACACGGTTGTCCATAACTATATCGCCAATTTGAAACGGATTCTCAGTTGTCTGACTCAACGATGTTTTTCCCCCTTCTATAGGTTCTCACCTATTCCTATATATATATATATCTATCGTTAATGCTATGCAGCATATCCCAATAACCTTTAACTACTGGATTAGAAGCTTAATTGACGGACTGCAACATTTTCAGCTCTGCCGATGCTCGCCATAAAGTTACGCCTTCCTCTTCACAATCCATCTGTTGCATTATATCATGTACCCTTTGCAGTTGTTCTCCAACTGGCGCAGGGTTAATTTCTATCAGTGGTACTAGTACGAAAGCTCGCTCATACATTCTTGGATGTGGAACAATTAAGCTTTCCGTCTCAATATTTTCGTGATTGTAGAGCAAAATGTCAAGGTCAATGATTCGTGGGCCCCATCGAAATTCACGAACCCGCCCTAGTTCACTTTCAACCCATTGGCAAATTTTCAGCATTTCGGAAGATGAATAACTCGTTTTAATATGAACAGCAATATTTAAAAAGTCTGCTTGGTCCGTGTAGCCTACAGCTGCTGTTTCATAAACTGAAGAAATTTGTACAACTTCAATTTCATCTTTTCCCTCTAAAAGTTTCACAGCATGTTGTAGGTTTTCAAATCGATTTCCCATATTTGTACCGATCGATAAATACACATCATTCATTAGTAATCACCTCTCGTTACCTCTACTGACACCTCTTTATAATAACCATGTATCGGTGGGTCTGGTTTAATAAGCTCCACGCGAACACCCTTAACCTTTTCTGAGTATGTCTCTAAAATACTGTTTGCTATTTTTGAAACAAGTGCTTCAATAAGCTTGAACGGCTCGCCTTCTACGATATCACGGCATAACGCATAAACCTCTGCATAGTTCACCGTATAATCCAAGTCATCTGTCTCTCCAGCCTTTGTCATATCTACAGCAAGTGAAACATTGGCACGGAAGCGTTGACCGAGTGTTGTTTCCGCTGCTAAAACACCGTGATAGCCGTAAAACTGCATATCCTTTAAATGAATATAGTCCATTACGCTTCCTCCTTATAGATACGCTTACCAACTAAAATATCAGCCATATGTGTAGATCGCGCCATTTCCTTTACATCATGCACACGAATCATATGACAGCCCTTTTCAATACCGTAAACAACTGTTGCTCCTGTACCTTCTATACGCTCCTCAACAGGTAGCTTTAAGACATTACCAATCATTGATTTACGTGAAGTCGCTAGCAAAACAGGATAACCCATTGCTACCAAATCCTCTAAATGCTGCATCATTTCTATATTTTGAGCGGTAGTTTTCGCAAAACCTATGCCCGGATCTAAAATAATATGATGATCTGGTACACCTGCATTCCGAGCAATAGCAATACTCTTCTCTAAGTCGGCCTTTGCCGTCATCCAGAAATCAGTACCATAATTAGTATTGTCTCGATTATGCATTAAAATAATCGGTACATTTAAATCTGCAGCAACCTGAGCAATCTCAGGTTCAGCTTGCGCTCCCCAAATGTCATTAATAATATGAGCACCTGCTTCAATGGCTGCACGCGCTACGTTCGCTTTATACGTATCAACCGAAATAATTGCTGGTACTTCAGCTGCTAACGCCTGAATAACCGGTACAATTCGTGCAATTTCATCCTCATCAGAAATACGTTCATAACCTGGCCGCGTTGATTCTCCACCAACATCAATAATTTTCGCACCCTCAGCTACCATTTTTTTCGCTTGTGCAACAGCAGCTTCAACGTTATTAAACATTCCTCCATCTGAAAATGAATCCGGTGTGACATTTAAAATACCCATCACAAAAGTTTCTGCTGTATAGTCTAACGTGATACCGTTAATAGTTAATGTTGTTGTATATTTTTCTAGCATGTAAACTCTCCTTCTATTCTTGTTCCACTTCATTGACAAATGCTTCATGTAAACGCGAATAAACAGGCCCTTTATTGCCTAATAACTGCTTGCTCTCTAAGTTACGAATCGGAACAAGCTCTTGTATAGAGTTAGTAATAAAGCACTCTGAACTTTGCTCTATATCCTCTTTAGTAAAGAAACCTTCTTTTACCTTAATCCCTAGAGATTGTGCTCGCTCAACTACCCACGCTCGGATAATACCAGGTAAAATACCAGTCTCTAAGGAAGGCGTATATAGTATATCATTTTTCATCCAAAAGATATTTGACGTAACACCTTCAGCAACAAAGCCATCTTCCGTTAAAAAGAAGCCCTCTTGTTGCGCCAAAGATGGCATCTCAAAACGCCCAAGAACGTTATTGCCATAATGATGTGATTTTACTCGAAGCCCTTTTTCAGGAGTATTACGTGGTGTTACAAGCCACTGTGCGTTTTTTTCCATACCTCGAGGTGTATCATGTAATTCTTTGCGAAAAACAATAACATTCGGTTGTCTGTATTCAGTAGGCTGTAACCCGATACCATGCTCTCCAGCTGAAACATTTATACGGAAATAACCATCTTGTCCATTGGCCTGTTCATTTAATTGTTGAACAATCTTAAGTAAATCCTCTTCGGTATAGGACATATGAATACGATATTGAGAAAGCGCGTTTTGCAACCTTTCCATATGTGCTTCCCAGCAAAACACCTTTCCTTTATACGTTCGAAACGTTTCAAAAAAGCCTAACCCGTATAAGAATCCATGATCAAATGGTGATATGCGCAAATCCTGCGCCGCTATGTAGTCTCCATTCATCCAGCACAGCATTTACTTCGCTCCCTCAACATACAAATCTATAAACTGGCGTAGAAGCTTTTTACCTTGTTCTGTCATAATCGATTCAGGATGGTATTGCACTCCCTCTATTGGATAATCCTTATGACGAATGCCCATAATTTCGCCTTCTTCTGTCCATGCCGTCACTTCAAAACATGCAGGTAATGTTCCCTTCTCTACAATTAAAGAATGGTAACGAGTAGCTGCAAATGGATTTGGCATCCCTTTATGCAAACCTATTTCAGCATGTAGAACAGGTGATGTTTTACCATGCATCAAACGCTCAGCTCGTATGACATTCCCCCCGAATACTTGAGCAATGGCTTGATGACCAAGACAAACGCCTAAAATCGGAATATTTCCCGCGAAATACTTAATAATGTTCAGGCTTTCACCCGCTTCATTCGGACTACATGGCCCCGGAGAAATGACAATCATATCTGGTGCAAGCTGCTCAATATCTTTCACCGTCAATACATCGTTTCTTTTAACCACTAATTCATGACCAAATTCCCCAAAATACTGTACAAGGTTATACGTAAAAGAATCGTAGTTATCAATCATTAAAATCATTTTGCTCGCTCCTCCGCCATTGCCTTTGCCTGCCACATCGCCTTCGCTTTATTTAAAGATTCTTGGTATTCTCTTTCCGGAACAGAATCAATAACAATGCCTGCTCCTGCCTGAATATGTGCTACTCCATCTTTAACAAATGCTGTACGAATGACAATATTAAATTCCATATCACCTGTGTAGCCTAGCCAGCCAATCGAACCCGTGTATAATCCTCTTCTTACAGGTTCTAATTCTTCAATAATCTGCATCGTACGAATTTTCGGTGCACCTGTTATTGTCCCTCCTGGGAACATGGCACGAATAACGTCTGTATTGGTTTTCCCTTCAGCTATTTCTCCTCGTACATTGGAAACAATGTGCATCACGTGTGAATAGCGTTCAATCACCATGAACTCATCCACTTCAACCGTCCCATACGTAGATACTCTCCCTAAATCATTGCGTTCTAAATCAACAAGCATTACATGTTCAGCACGTTCCTTGTCGTTATCAATCAATTCCTGAGCTAACGCTAAATCCTCCGCCTCGGATTTTCCTCTTGGTCGTGTACCAGCAATCGGTCGGGTAGACAATTCATTGCCGTGACGCTTCACCAAAAGCTCAGGTGAACCAGAAACGACAGCAAAATCCGGTGCCTCTATATAAGCCATGTAAGGTGAAGGATTAAATGCACGTAACGCTTCATATACATCCATTGCAGTTGCGTTTAACTTTTTAGATTGACGTACTGACAAATTCACTTGAAATACATCACCTTGCGCTATATATGTTTGGATTTTACGTACTGCTTCCTCAAAGGCAGTCCCAGCGAATGATACTAATAATTCATTTTCATCATTTACTATTTCTACAGCGCTTGTCTTTTCAAATTTACGTGTAAGCAACCCTTCTTGCGCTGCCCCTTGCCACGTATTAGCCCATTCTTCCAAATCTACATGACAATCAGCTAGCTTCATAAGCGTAACTTTATTTGTTTTCACATCGTGTACTGCCCAACAATCAAATATATAAAAATAGATATCTGGTATATGTAAATCATCTACAGCAGTATTAGGTAACACTTCAATTTTACGAGCATAATCGTATGTAACAAACCCGATAGCTCCACCTTGAAAAACAGGAAGCTCCGCATTATTTGAAATGCGATAGTTCTCCACTAATTTCTCTAACAAGGCAAGAGGTTCACCGATTAAATTTTCAGTCTCACCATTTCTCCAATCTACAAGCAAACCATTTTCGACCGATTGTGCTGTAGCTAGCGGATTCCAAGCAGCTATTGTAAAATGTCCCCCGCGTCCACTTTCTAAAAATACATGCGCTTGTTCTGCTTCTGTTTGCTTCTTATAACTATAAAAAAACGAGTCTGCATCCATCGATATTGTTTTCGTTAGTATTGTCTTCAAGTTGCTATTCCCCTTTAAGTCATATGATGTGATTCCATCTTAACTTGAATATTGCTTTGAAGCGACTATTTTTCAATTGGCACTTAATTCAACTTCTTTATAAATTGTCTAAAGGAAAGGCTTTTGCTATACTAATCGAAAATAGAAATATTTACTAATTATGTATGTTTATTTTACAGAAAAGGAGCTGTTACAAATGAAAAAGGTTTTTTCAGGGATTTTCCTAGCAATGATCCTCATGCTGACTTCTCTACCTGCATATGCAGCACATAGTACTATTAAGATAGATGGTGTTGTCGTTACTACCGATGCGGCACCAGAAGTTAAGAATAATCGAACAATGGTGCCCTTGCGTGTTATCAGTGAAAATTTGGGGGCAACAGTAAATTGGACAGATTCTAAAGTAACACTAACTAATAACAAAATGCAGATCAC
This sequence comes from Lysinibacillus sp. NPDC059133, assembly GCF_042755925.1. Taxonomy (NCBI): domain Bacteria; kingdom Bacillati; phylum Bacillota; class Bacilli; order Caryophanales; family Bacillaceae; genus Lysinibacillus; species Lysinibacillus sp. NPDC059133. Next base: position 9,631 of record NZ_JBHZDH010000038.1, read on the forward strand.
GTTAAAACCGAATAGCAACACCGTCATAAAAAACGGTAAAACAGAGTTACTTGATGTCAAACCATATTTAAAGAACAATAGACTATTTGTTCCTATTCGATTTATTGCAGAGACTTTTGGTTGTCAGGTCAATTATCAAAATTCAACAGTAACAGTGGATACTGAGCCATTGGTTATGAACAATGTTAAAGTAAAAGCTGTTCAATATGAATACCACATGACAATGGGTGGGGTCATACAGCAGATCCAAGGGAACACCTATAATAAAGCCTTATATAAAGTGTTCGTTGAAAATAAAGGAAACCTAGTCGATGCTCCTGCTAACTATTCATGGCAGTATGATATAGACAATCCAGGTTCCTATTATAAACTTGGACAATATAAATTTATGAGTCATGAAAATAAAAGCATTCAACAGTTTGACCTTTATTCTTTAAATACAGCCTTCCCAGATGAAGAATTGAAAGGGTACCCGGAAATATTAATTCATGATGTCACTGCAGATAAATGGTATTTATTCACTGATAAAGCACTTGAATCTATTAATCAATTAATGAATACTGCCACTAACAATGGCTTCGTAAAAGTCTTAAGCAATACAGTTGTCTAGTGAAGTCTATTCTAATCATTTTTTGAACTGCCCGTAAATGTTAGTTATACCGCTAACATCCATGGGCAGTTTTTTTTATTATCAATTATGTCTCGGCACAATTGATAATAAAAAAAGACTCCTCGTTAAAGGAGCCCTTCATACATATAATTGGATTAGTCTTCAAATTGATATAAAGGTGTTGATAAATAACGTTCCCCATTTGAAGGAACAATCGCAAGAACATTTGAACCCTTACCTAAACGTTTCGCTGCTTCAATAGCAACATGGATAGCTGCGCCTGATGAAATACCACATAAGATGCCTTCTTCACGTGCTACCTTACGAGCTACCTCGAAAGCAATCTCATTTTCAACTGGGAATACAGTAGAGTAAACATCTGTATCCAATACTTCAGGTACGAAGCCAGCTCCGATACCTTGAATTTTATGAGGCCCTGGTTGACCACCAGAAAGTACTGGTGAATCTTTTGGTTCAACAGCAATAATTTCAATATCTGGGTATTTCTCTTTTAGCACAGCACCTGCACCCGTAATTGTACCTCCTGTACCAACACCAGCAACAAATGCATCTAATTTTAAGCCTTCAAATGCTTCTACAATTTCTGGACCAGTTGTTAAACGGTGAACAACAGCATTAGCTGGGTTCGTGAATTGTTGTGGTAAGAAGTAGCCATGCTCAGCAGACAATTCCTCCGCCTTAGAAATTGCACCTTTCATCCCTGCTGGTCCTGGAGTTAATACAAGCTCTGCACCATATGCACGTAATAAGTTACGACGCTCTAAGCTCATTGTTTCTGGCATTACTAAAATTGCTTTATAGCCTTTTGCTGCAGCAATCATTGCAAGACCAATACCTGTATTTCCAGAAGTAGGCTCAATAATTGTACCACCTGGCTTTAATGTACCATCTTTCTCAGCTGCTTCAATCATCGCTAAAGCTAAACGGTCTTTCACTGAGCTGCCCGGATTAAAGTATTCTAATTTTACATAAACAGTACCTTCGTTTTCACCTGTCACATGATTTAATTTAACAATTGGTGTTTTACCAACTAATTCAGCCACCGAGTTTGCTAATCTACTCATTTATCAATCCACTCCTAATCCCTACTAGTTTTATAGGTTTTACTTATTTTTGATTTTATCAATTTTTCCATTCGATTGTCAATAAATATTACTTATATTTTCAGAATATTTATTACAACCGATCCAATCTCAACTTGAAATGGCGTAATTACATCATAAAGCTTTCACCACCATTTGCGAATGAAGAGAAACAAAAATCTGCTCAATATCCTTGGGTGGCCGTTACTCTGTTGACGCTAAACGTCTGCAGGGGTTTCCCTGGCTCACTTTTCCCGCAGATATCTCGCAGATTCTTTAACTTCTTTCAGCAAATGTTTTATGTAGCGAAAGCGAAGCGTCAGCTACAGATGTTTTTGTACCGAAAGCGTAGCGACAGGTACAGATGTTTTTGTACCGAAAGTAAAACGGCAGCTACAGATGTTTTTTGTACCGAAAGCGTAGCGACAGGTACAGATGTTTTATGTAACGTAAGCGAAACGTTGATACTCATTTCAGAGCAATCTGTTATTTACCTTTTTTCGCTTCACCGTAATACCAAGTTGCATTAAATTCAGACCAAAATGCTTCTGGTGTAACAGATTGTGACAACTGTTCTAAGGCAAGCTCACGTTCAATATGTTCTTTCACATCGTCATATGTAAAGGATTGCCCTTCTAATATCTCTTGTACTTGTACAATTCCATAATGACCGTTAGCAAGCTTAAATGCTTTACTAACCTCACCTGCTTTTAAAGCTTTCACTGATTTTAAAATGGCAGCATCGACATTTTCTTGGTTTTCTGTAAGGAAACCGATATCTCCACCTAAGCTAGCCGACGCACTGTCTAAGGATATTTCACGTGCTAGCACCGAAAAATCAGAGGCATTTTTTATTTCACTTAATGCTTCCTCAGCAGCTTTTTTTGAGTCCACCTCTATAAAATTCGTACGATAGCTTGTTTTCGTATTGTATAGCGCTTGGTTTTCCTCATAATATTTCTCAATACTACCTTTTTTTATAACCACATCTTTCGTCAACACCTTATCCAAAATAAGCTGTGAGCGAATTTTTTGTCGTAGTTGCTCTGATGAAAGGTTTTGCATCGCAGTATCAAATTTATCTTGAGCAGAACGCATTAAGGCTAACTCTAAATCAATCTCCTTATCCGTCACTTGAATTTTAAATTTTTTAGCAGCCTTTTCCATCACAGATTCATTCACTAAATTTTGTAGCGTCTCTTTACCATAGCGTTCCTCCATGGCATTCATCCACTCTTGACGTGTAATATTATCCCCGTCAACGGCAGCGACTTGCTCGTCGCTACCAATTTCCTGGTCTTTATTAGGGATTAACCAAGTAATAAACCATAAAATATTTCCTAATAACAAGATTGCAATAACTGTTAAAGCCGGTTTTGTCTTAAGACGTCGTTGCAGTAAGGGCGTTTGGTTAGGTGTTCCAGCGGATAAAGGTCGTCGATTACGCGTTGAGCTCATCAATAAATCCTTCTAACTCTTCTTTTGAGAAACGGTATGTTTCTAAACAGAAGTGACATTGTGCTTCTGCTTCGCCATCCTCTTCAATCATTTCTCGAATTTCCTGTGTCCCTAACCCTAAAATCGCTGCACCAAATCGCTCTTTTGAACATTGACATTTAAATTCTACAGGCATGGAATCTAAAATTTGTAGATGACCTTCTCCTAATACAGCCTCTAAAATTTGCTCAGGTGTAAAACCTTTTTCAATCATTTTTGAAACCGGCTCTAAAGTAGCTAGATGCTGCTCGATTTCATTGATTGTCTCTTCATCACAGCCTGGCATTAATTGAAGGATAAAGCCACCAGCTGCAAGAATTGTATTATCAGGATTTACTAAAACCCCTAACCCAACTGATGAAGGTACCTGCTCTGATGTAGCAAAATAGTAAGTAAAGTCCTCAGCAATTTCACCTGATACAATTGGCGTTTGTCCAGAAAACATGTCTCTCAAGCCAAGATCTTTTACGATTGTTAATGCACCCTCTGTTCCAACACCCGCTCGAACATCAAGCTTACCGTGCTCGTTTAAATCGAAATGAACGTGAGGATTTGTCACAAAGCCACGTACTTCACCATGCGCGTTACTGTCAATTACCATTGGACCGATTGGACCGTTCCCCTCAATTTTAACAGTGATTTTTTCCTCACCTTTTAACATGGCACCCATCATCACCGCAGCAGTCATAGAACGACCAAGGGCCGCCGATACAACTGGCCATGTATTATGACGTCGTTGTGCTTCTCCTACTGTTGCTGTTGTACAAGCCGCAAAAACACGAACTTGCCCATTGAATCCTAAACCTCGTACTAAATAGTCCTTCATAAATGAAATGTCCCTCATTTCTTATTGATTGCGTTTATATAGCTTATATAAGCCTTTTAATGTTAAAAACGGGTCGACTACATCAATAGCTTGTGTCTCCCCAGCAATTAAATTTGCTAATCCTCCAGTAGCAATTACTAAAGGTTCTTCCTTACTTTGTGCTTTCATACGATTGACAATTCCCTCAACTTGCCCAACAAAGCCATAAAAAATTCCGGCCTGCATAGCAGATACGGTTGTCTTTCCAACAATATGTGCAGAGCGCAATATTTCAATACGCGGTAATCTAGCTGCCTGTGTATAAAGCGCCTCTGTTGAAATCGATATACCTGGAGCGATGGCACCGCCCATATAATCGCCCTTTTCGTTTAAGTAACAATATGTCGTGGCAGTACCAAAATCAACAATAATCAGTGGTGCTTTATAATCATCAAGAGCCGCAATAGCGTTCACTATACGGTCTGAGCCAACTTCACGAGGGTTTTCATATTTAATATTCAATCCTGTTTTCACACCTGGTCCTACGACGAGCGGTTTTTTTCGAAAATACTTTTGACACATCGCTTCTAACGAAAACATGATTGGTGGTACAACAGAGGATATAATAATGCCTTTAACCTGTTCAAATGAAAGGCCTGCATGATTAAAGAAAGCTAATACTTGCATCGCGTATTCATCTTCTGTTTTATGAAGGTCTGTCACCATACGCCAATGGAAGGCCAATTGATCGTTGTCATCATAGACACCCAATACGATATTCGAATTTCCTGCATCTAAAACTAAAATCATGGTTGATGCCTCCAATTTATTGCCCCTCATCGTAATTGTACCTGTCACTATGCAATTGATACAACTAAAACAATGCATATTCATGCACAAAAAGTAAAGATCAATTATGCCTCGGCATAATTGCGTCCGGAATCGGAAAGAAGTTAAAACACTTTAGAAAATGATACCACACTTTTATTCCTCTGAAATAGCATTCATGCTCACTGTAAAAAGGAGAAATCCTAGTTGTTAGGTAACTCTTTCAAATTAAATCTAATACTAAAAAGTGCAGTTGATTTCCGTTCCAGGCTACTCGCTTTCCCACGGGAGTCGAGTAGCCTTCCACTCCAATCAGCAATAGTATAGAACTTTTATAAAATTTATTCATTTGTTGTTGCTGTCGCACAGACGAAACCCTTTTGCTATAAAACTACATGTCTAAGGATACTTGCTATGGGAATCAGTTGATTTACTTTGTTAAAACGTATGTCATGTGATTTGGTTGATTGTAGTGGAGACTGGGCGACTCCTTGGGGATTAGCGTCACAGATGAGACCCTGGAGCGAGCAGATAGGGGAACGAAGGCTAAAACCATCACGTCCTGTGATAACGCCTTCGTGACCAACATCGGTGCTGCTGCCGCTTCGTTAGCACTACGCTTTCGCGCAGAAAACATCTGTTGGACCAAGCGGCTCATCGGACGCCCCCAGGAAGCTCTGCTCTGCGCGAAAGCGAAGCGTCAGCGGCAAATGTTTTATCTGTGCGAAAGCGAAGCGTCAGCAACAAAGCGCCCAGTCGGAACGGAAATCAACCCCTCGTTTTGCCGAAGAGCCATACTATGAAAAAGGGGCTACCCCATATTGGTAGCTCCTTTCATATTATTTAAAATTAAATTTTTCTGGGTCTGGTCCGCAACGTAATCCGTCGTTTAGTGCATCTAACTGAGCCATTTCTTCTTCTGTTAATGCAAAGTCAAAGACCGTTAGATTTTCCGTCATGCGTGCAGGAGTCATTGTTTTTGGAATAGTGACTACATCATGCTGCACATCATAACGTAACACGATTTGTGCAGGAGTTTTGCCATATTTAGAAGCTAGCTGCTGAATCAATGATTCTTCCAATAAAGAACCATTCATTAATGGTGACCACGCTTCTACCTGTACTCCTTTCTCCTTACAAAATGCACGTACTTCCTCTTGAATTAAGTGCGGATGAAATTCAATTTGATTAATAACAGGAACAACCGATGTTTCCTTTAATAAATTTTCTAAATGATGAACATGGAAATTACTAACACCAATTGAGCGTACACGTCCATCCTGATAGACTTTTTCAAGCGCTTTATAAACATCAACATAATTTGTATCTATACCTGGCCAGTGAACTAAATATAAATCTAAATAATCTAATCCTAATTTCTCTAAACTACTATCATAAGCTGCCAGTGTTTCTTCATAGGAAAGTCCATCGTTCCAAACCTTTGATGTTACGAATAGTTCTTCACGTGTTACTAAGCCCTCGTCAATCGCTGCACAAATTCCTCGTCCAACACTTTCTTCATTGCGATATACTTGGGCTGTATCAATGCTACGGTAACCTTTTGCAATAGCTGTTTTTACCGCCTCAGCCAGGTCATCCCCTTCAGGTACTCGAAAAACGCCATAGCCGATTAACGGCATTTCTAAACCATTATTCAATGTTACACTTCCCATGTTTCAACACTCCTATCTATTTTGGTCCTAACATATGAAAGAACCTATATAACGTTATCGTAATACCTAATGCCGAAAAAAGGCAAAGAAAAAGACTGCTTACTAAAATCGTAAACAGTCTTTCCCATATTAATCACGCTTTTCATCGATACCTTTTGGTGTATCATTCGACTCTCGGCCTTCTTTAGGTAAATCAGCTGTTGTTGGATCTGGCTCATTGCTAAGCAATTCTTTTTTAACAGCCTGTTCACCAACTACATCTACTATTGGCTGACCTTCAGCATTAGGAGCTTTTTCAACAACCGGTTCTACCTCTGGTTCCGGTAAGACACCGTGATCACGTAAATGCTCGATTTCTTGCGCATTCAATGTTTCTTTTTTCATTAATGTGTTAGCAATTAAATCAAGTAATCCACTTTTTTCAGTTAGGATTCGTTTAGTACGCTCATATTGTGAATCGATAATTTTTTGCATTTCCTTATCAATTTCATAAGCGATTGAATCAGAGTAGTTTTGATCTGAATTAAAGTCACGACCAAGGAATACATTCCCACCCTGACTTGAACCAAACTGCATTGCACCAAGATTTTCACTCATACCATATTCAGTGACCATGGCACGCGCAATACTCGTTACCTTTTGGAAGTCATTATGTGCCCCAGTAGATACTTCACCAAGTACGATCTCCTCTGCCACACGACCACCAAGAAGTCCAGCAATACGGTCTAGTAGTTCTTGTTTTGTTGTGAAGAAACGTTCTTCCTTCGGTAACATAATCGCGTAACCTCCAGCTTGGCCACGAGGGACGATTGTTACTTTGTGTACTGTATCTGCTTCATCTAACTCTAAACCAACAACTACGTGCCCAGCTTCATGGAAGGCTACAAGTTTCTTCTCTTTCGCTGAGTAAACGCGGCTAGCTTTTGCTGGACCAGCAATTACTCGGTCAGATGCCTCATCGATATCTGCCATATTGATTGTACGTTTGCTTTTACGAGCTGCTACAAGTGCAGCTTCATTTAACAAGTTCTCTAAGTCAGCGCCTGAGAAACCTGGTGTACGTTGTGCAACAGCTGCCAAATCCACTGTATCTGATAAAGGCTTGTTACGCGCATGTACTTTTAGAATTGCTTCACGACCTTTTACATCAGGATGTCCTACTGTAATTTGACGGTCAAATCGACCAGGGCGTAATAACGCTTTATCTAAAATATCTGGGCGGTTTGTTGCAGCGATAATAATAATACCTTCGTTTGCTCCGAAACCATCCATTTCAACTAACAATTGGTTTAATGTTTGTTCACGCTCGTCATGGCCACCACCAAGACCTGCGCCACGTTGACGACCTACTGCATCAATCTCATCGATAAAGATGATACAAGGTGCATTTTTCTTTGCATTTTCGAATAAGTCACGCACACGTGATGCACCGACACCGACAAACATTTCTACGAAGTCAGAACCTGAAATCGAGAAGAATGGTACGCCTGCCTCACCTGCTACTGCTCGTGCAAGTAATGTTTTACCTGTACCAGGAGGACCTACAAGTAAGATACCCTTTGGAATACGAGCACCTATTTCAGTAAATTTGCGGTGATCTTTTAAGAAATCAACAACCTCTATAAGCTCAGCTTTCTCTTCATCAGCACCCGCTACATCTGTAAAACGAACTTTTTTCTTCTGATCGTCATAAAGTTTAGCTTTACTTTTACCAAAGCTCATCACTTTATTACCACCACCTTGAGATTGACTCATTAGGAAGAAGAATAAGAAAATGATAATGATGAAAGGAATAATCCCTGTAAAGAACTGAATCCATCCACTTGTTTCTGGTGCTGTTAAATATTTAATATTACTATTCTTATCCTTAGCAGCCTCATCGATGCGTTCCATTAAAGATTGGTTATTGGTAGGGATGTTTGCAGTAAAGCTTTCCCCTTTTTCATACCCCTTCAATGTACCTTCAACGATGTATACTGATTTATCAGGTTGAATTGTAGCACTTGTTATTTCTTTCTTATCTAGAGCTTCTTGAAACTCAGGATAAGTTAACTCTTTCGTCGGTGCCTTTCCACCATTGAAAGTACCAAATATACCGATAATCACTAAGAAAATCAGTAAATAGAATATGGTATATCGAAATATTCGATTCATCTCCAGCCTCCTCATTACAAACAGAAAAATTATAAGTAAAATCTTAACATATCATGATTTCATCATACAACGAAAAGCCCTACATAAAAAAAGTTTCGTCCGATTTTTGTCGAAATCGAAAATATTTATGCAAGTATGTTTCAGCGTAGTTGTATCTAACAGTGTACCCAGATTTTTGAATTATGTTTCGCTGGATGCCCTTACTTTTCATAGCTGGTGTTCTTTCGTTAACTTCTTCCTTGTTAGAAAGAATAAACTTCTGGCTTTAAAATGCCGATGTATGGTAAATTACGGTATTTCTCTGCATAGTCTAAACCATACCCTACAACAAAACCGTCTGGTACTTCAAAACCAACATAATCAGCTGCTAAGTTTACTTTACGACCTGATGGTTTATCTAACAATGTAACGATTTTGATGGATTTTGCTTTACGGTATTTAAATAAGTCTACTAAATAGCTTAACGTTAAGCCACTATCAATGATATCCTCGATGATTACTACGTCACGCCCCTCGACGCTTGTATTTAAATCCTTTAGAATCTTTACTTCACCAGATGAAACTGTAGCATTGCCATAGCTAGAAACATCCATAAAATCTAGCTCAATGAAAGAATCGAAACGTTTCATTAAGTCTGTCATAAAAGGCATCGCTCCTTTTAAAACACCAACAGCTAACGGGAATGAATCTTTGTAATCCTCTGTCAATCGTGCTCCTAATTCAGCGATTCTTTCTTGCAATTGTTCTTCTGTAATCATAACTTTTTCGATGTCATTTTGTAACATATCGATTCCTCCTCATGTGTATAAAAAAATGTTCAACCATTTGCGGTGAAATTTTACAAAGACCTTAGTCTACGATGAGCACTGTATCATCGTTTGGTTGCGGAGAGGTTGAAAACAACGTTCCCATACGCGCACCAATTACCGCTACGACCTCTTCAGATTGAGAAATCAGTAACGGCCAGCTATTCCGCTCATTTAAAGGAATCTTTTCATCTATAAAAAGGCGAGATAAGCGTTTTGGCTGATCCATTCCTTTTAACAGCATTCTATCCCCGTCCTTACGCGCCCTAACATAGAGTGGAAGTTTGAGTTTGCTAGCGTTAAAATAAAAAAGTTGTGCAGTATCCGTCAGCATTTCAGACGATAAATCAGGCAACTCGACTACGCATAAACGTTCACCATTTGTCAGCGTTGTCCACTCATTAGCAGTTGAAATAATTATTTTCTCAGGAGAAGCTTGACCTTCTAATGGCCCTCTCTTCCGAATCGTAAATTTACCGTAACGGCGAACTGCTATAAAATTTTCTGGCAAGTGAACTTCAGCATACCCAGCTGTCGTATCAAAAAGCTTTGTAATTGAAATCAATAAAGCATAACTTTGTATCGTATTTGAATCTTTGTAAAGATAGTTTAATAGTATTAAAATGAGCCTCCTTTGTAAAGCAAGTGGTACCAATTGAAGAGCCTTAATTTCCATGCTATATGTATTTCCGTCTATTCTTTTTACTATTCTAGAAAATACATCCTCCGCTAATGTCATTAAATAGGCATCGTCTTCTTGCAATTGTTTTGTAAAGTGGGTTACTTGCTCTGTTACACGTGGATTTTCCGCCTCCAACAAAGGCACCACATGATGTCTAAAACGATTGCGTACATAAGTGTCCTTAGCATTGCTAGCGTCTTCCCGATAATCTAAACCTTGCTTAAGTAAATATTCCCTTATTTCGGACTTTGTAACCGTTAAAAACGGACGAATTAATGTTTTTCCTTCAAAAACACGCTGTGAACGTATACCTTGCATACCATTTATCGTTGCATTTTTTGTCAGGGCCATTAATACTGACTCCAGTTGGTCGTCCGCATGATGTGCAGTTACAAGCTTGCTAGCATTTGTGTTTTCCATGACCTCTTTGAAATATTGATACCGTTCTCTACGACAAATAAGCTGTGTATTCCCATTTTCTAAAGCCATAATCTCTGGTATAGGAATAGCCTTTGCATATAAGTATACACCATACTCATCACAATATTTTTGGACAAAAGCTCTGTCCTCAGCCGATGCTTCACCCCTTAGCATATGATCAACATGCACGGCTTCTACCGTAATTCCCCACCGCTCTTTTGTTTTGACAAAATAATGGAGCAAAGCCATTGAATCCACTCCACCCGAAACGGCGATGAGAAGATGGTCGTCTTGCTGTAATAATTGCTCTTTTTCGATAAATTTTTTGATCTTTAATTCAAGTGACAAACGCTTCTCCTCCCCTTTTCGTTCTCTATTATGATGAATTGCTCATAGAGTGTTGAACCGGTCTAAACACAGCCCATGTAGGCACAACATGTGTAACCTCTAACATTAATACAGTGCAATCGTCTTCAATGGCATAGTAAGATTGAAAAGATTGCATAATCGTCGTTAGTTTTTCCTGGATGTTTTTAGTAGTGCTTGCTACCTGCTGGGCATACGCTAAAAATGTCTCTTCCTGCTCGTCCCAATCATCAACACTTGAAAATAATCCATCAGAGTGCATCAAAATTACATCGCCCGCCTTAAGCTTTCTTTTTTCCGCCTCTACTGCTGAAATGGATAAAAAACCTACTGGCGCTGCATTACTTTCAACCTTCAGCACCTCTTTCCCACGTAAAATGTACGTAGACATTCCCCCAGCCTTCCACGACCATAAATCACCGTGTTGTAAATCGACAAGTGCAAAATCAAGCGTTGCATACATATCATCTTGTTGCTTTAAGGACATGACATAATGCAACGTATGCATCGCCGTCTCTGGATTCATATTGTAATTTAAACATTCTCGCATTAAATGTATTAACTTTCTACTCTCATGCTGTGCTTCTTTACTCTGACCCATACCATCTGACAATAAAATTGCAAATAGTCCTGGATGTAATTGAAATAATGCATGGGAATCACCGGAATATAACGTCGCATCTTTAGACATGCTATATATATCATACTCTACTTCAAAGCTAATAGCTGATCTAAAGCTTACCTGAATATGACGAAATGGTATATCACTTGCTACTACTTTTTCAATTTCAAATGGTTCTTCAAAAATGTCATATAAAATTGGCAATATCATCCGTTCAGCTAATGTTGTGTCTTCCTCCCAATTGACTCGTGCTGGTGCTAAAGCGCAGACAATTTTTCGCGCTCCCGGCTTATTACTTAGCACATCTAGTTGAAAACATTCAATATGTGCATCCTTTAATCGTTGGGTAATGTCCTTTTCCACACTAACGAATGAAATAGTCTCTTCTTTCATCTCCGCTATTAACTGATTTAGATGATTACTCATATCACGTAGCTGAAGCGCAATCATTTTCTTACCATGAAAATACTGTCCATTAATGCGTTCTCTGTACAGCTCTGTTTCCAATTCTTCGAAAATTTTCGTTGATTTTACGCATTTATAGCGTATTTGTTCTTCGACACGATGAAGAGAAGAATCCTTCCCAACGCCCTTCATATGAAACCAGTCTGTCATAAGCTTGTCCATTCCGTTATTTTGCGCTCCCCAACAGCGATCATAGCGGAAACAGCTTAAGCATGTATTCATCGGTGACACTTCCTTCGCCTCTTCTATTGGGGCTGTCATAAAGCGCTCAAACACAAGCTCCTTCATAAATTGTACAAAATGCTGAAAATGCTCTAATTTAAACGCAACATGCTCTGTTAACCAATTTTGACGGGCGAGTAAGACCTCTTCGCGCTGCGGAAACAGCTTGTCCCGAACCTTATCAGAATATTTTTTCGGGATGGTTAGAAAAACAATACTCCCAACAGCAATCGATGTAAAATGAACGCTATCTAACGGCAATGTTGCATCGTAAAATAAAAAAAACACACTTGGCAATATACTACCAATTGCTACACCAAATCTTCCAACGCGAGCACCCATCCCTGCACATAATCCCGTTAAGGTGGCTACAGACAGCATACCCGTAAATGAAAGTTTTGCAACACCAATAAGAGTTCCGAGCACGGCTCCGATAACCGTCGCTAATGGTACACTTCCTACTAACGCACCGAAGCAAATGAATAGTTGTAATAAAAAAATGGGCAGTGAAAAATAGCTAATGACAACTGCTTGCATCCCTGTAAGCATAGCAGCGAATACAACTAATCCAGAGCCTAGCTTCTCATAAGTCCAATGAGTCGTAAACCACTCATGAGAATTGACAAACAACACTTGTATAAACAGCGTCATAATAAGAGCTAAAGCCGCTTCACAACCTACATAAAATTGCACAAGCACCGGGGGTAAACCTTGATACATAACTCCCTGCCACATTATTTGCACAAATAGTACCGATAAGGAGACTGCTATACTTTGTGGTAGCTGCCAATAGCGGAAGCGCATGATACATTCATACATGACGATTTGTAATGCTAAAATGAAGACTTGTCCAAGACCAAGGAAAAAACATCCTATCAGACCACCAAACAAAACATATTTGGCGTATCCCTTATACTTCGTTCGAATAATTGCCCAAAAAGGAACCGAGAAAGGCACGGCTGCTTCAAATACAACGGACTGAGCTAAAAAGAAGGATGTTAAAAAAAATAAAGAGCCTATTAACAATTGCCTTTTTTTTACTCCTGATTTTTGTTCGTCTACATTTGCCGTGTTATACCATTCAATACTCGTCATTTCACTATCCCCTTTCCGCACTTTGGAGTTATTATAAAAAATTATGTACGGAAAGATTGTCTGACGGTGGCAGAAAAAAATATAAACATTTCGACGAATACATATGCATAAATACGAGAAATGGCAACAATTTCTACATAAACTATTAAGCTGTACAAGATTAGAAACATTTCTTCGTATGGGGCAGGTCTTAAATGACGGAAAATTTAATTAATTTTGTTCTGCTGTCGTTATATAAGATACTTTACAAAATCTATACCCCGAGAGGTCTAATGCCCCTTCATCCATTCTTTTTCATCGATTGATGTTCCTTTATTCGTCATAATTACTATAGTCAACAGTGTCGATGATACTTTTCTACTTAAGAACAAAAAGTTTGATAAATTTCCCATAAAAAGAGCTCATCACCAAAAGTTGCGGATGTCATTTATTATAAAGTTGATCGGAGTGGAGACTAGGAGACTCCTTGGGAATTAGCGTCACAGATGAGATCTTGCAGTGCATATGGGGACGAAGGCTAAAAGCATCCTGTCCTGTGCTAACACCTCCATGACCAACATCTTGCCGCTTCGGTTTCGGACAGAAAACATTTGTTGTTGCCGCTTCGCTTTCGCACAGAAAACATTTGTTGCTGCCGCTTCGCTTTCGCACAGAAAACATTTGTTGCTCCGACGCCCCCAGGAGAGCGCCAAGTGAGGACGGAAATCAACCAGACGTTATGTTGATGAGCCATCAAAAGATAATACTCCCTCTTTTTATTAGCGAATCTTTAATTAATGAATAAAACCATATATTTTTATTAATTTTTTTTAAAAAACTACTTGACGTTAGTAACAAAGGCTTGTATTATATAACTTGTTGTTAAAACAAAACGCGGAAGTAGTTCAGTGGTAGAACACCACCTTGCCAAGGTGGGGGTCGCGAGTTCGAACCTCGTCTTCCGCTCCATAATCTTATTGGCGGCCTAGCTCAGCTGGCTAGAGCGTACGGTTCATACCCGTAAGGTCGGGGGTTCGATCCCCTCGGCCGCCACCATAGTAGGCCCCTTGGTCAAGTGGTTAAGACACCGCCCTTTCACGGCGGTAACACGGGTTCGAATCCCGTAGGGGTCATCTCAAACAGGCGTCTCAGAATTATTTCTGAGACGCCTGTTTTTTTGTAACTTAACAGTGCAACAGCCTTTTAAACTACAAAGTAACATATTAGCAATATCACATTACTTATTTTTTCACTGTATGAGACGCAGGAGCAACAAGTAGAGGAACGAAGGCTAAAAAACATCCTGTCCTATAATAACGGCTTCTCGGCCAACTCTCCGTTGTTGTTGTTGCTGTCGCTTCGCTTTCGCACAGACAAAACCCCGTTGTTGCTGTCGCTTCGCTTTCGCACAGACAAAACCCCGTTGTTGCTGTCGCTTCGCTTTCGCACAGACAATACCCGTTGTTGCTGTCGCTTCGCTTTCGCACAGACAATACCCGTTGTTGCTGTCGCTTCGCTTTCGCACAGACAATACCCGTTGTTGCTGTCGCTACGTTAGCACTTTGCTTTCGCACATAAACATCTGTTGCTGCCGCTCATTGGAAAGCGCCCAGTAGAAACAGAATCAGCCCCACGTTATGGTGATGCGCTGAAAAATATGGCATACTAATAATGAAAAGAACGTGTTAACTAGGAGGTTTATTTCCTTTGAGTTCATTAACTAAAGCTGCTTTAATTTGCGGAAGCGGCTCTATGATTATTCTCGTATCCATTCTTCTTAATTTACCATTTGCTGTACAAATATTTTTACTCCTAACCGGATTAGCGGTTAGTGTATACGGTGTGTTTTTACTCGTCAAAATGGTTGTTAATCCAGCCGAAAAGACTTCAGAAACACTCACTGAACAATCACCCGTACCAGCTCCTAAAAAGAAGAACAGACCGACATCCACGTTGTAGGACGACACGTAGATCCTACTAGAAAAGTTATTATGACTTATAGCTAGATGCGATGGAAAGATTATTAAAAAAGGGATTAGCTTAATACAAGCTAATCCCAACTCTATTTATACACTTTTTCTACGATTAAAACAGTCAGCAAACTACCCTCTTCTAGCTCCGCGACCACCGCGTTTTGACTCTGTAGCACGTTTTAGTGTTGCTAGACGTTCATCACTATCTTTTAAGAAACGTGCCATCTTTTGTTCAAAATTCTCTTTTGGTTGATGGCGATCGTTACGATCATTAGAACGATTATCGCGACGTGGACGTGCTGGACGCTCTGGACGGTCTGGACGCTCTGGACGCTCTGGTCTCTCTGCTTGAGGCTTTGCTTTACGGATTGAAAGACCGATCTTTCCGTCCGCTTCAACATTCATCACTTTTACTTCAACTTCATCTCCAACTTTTAGATGCTCATTGATATCTTTTACATAATTGTCAGCAACTTCACTGATGTGTACTAAGCCTGTTTTGCCATCTGGCAGCTCAACGAATGCTCCAAAATTTGTGATTCCTGTTACTTTACCTTGTACCTTGCTGCCTACTTCAATTGACATAAAAAAAATGCTCCTCCTTAAAAATTAAGCGACTCTTTTGAGTCATGTAATCAATTTATCAAACTTTTTACTACAATAAGTTTCTCTCTTCATTATATATAACAAAAAAAGAGTGTCAACAATACATAGCTTTTCAGTCGTCTTTTTTACCTTTCTTTTCTGATACGGCGTCCTTTTTATCTGGTATATCGCCCTTTTTTTCTTTTTCATCTTTTTCATCCGGCATAATGAAAATTCTTTCACCTTCTTTGGATAGGAAATACTCTTTGCGTAGTAACTTTGCGATATACTCATCATTCTCTAACTGTTTAATTCTAAGATTTAACGATTCTCGCTCTTCTTTCAAATCAGAAAGATGCTCCTTCGCTTCAACCTTTTCCTGCTCTTTTGCAGCTAGCGTTTCATTTTGATTCAAAAGTATATTTCCGAGAACGGCAATAATAACGACTGGTACAATCGCAAAAAAGGCAATACGGCGCATTTTCCGTTTTCGCGCTTCAATTTTACGATTTATAGCTTTATCCGTGTTACGGACATAGTCATTATCAAGTTTAGTATAGTTTTGTTTGCGATCATTTGATGAACGACGTTTAGTCATGCCCGCACCTCCGAAAGTTATTGTTGTCTTTTATTATACTTTATAAATCGAAATTTTTTTAAAAAAGTGTTGGACAAATACGAATAAATTTTGACAAAAGGTCTTAAAACAAATGCTCCAATACTTATTAATATATTAAAAATTTGTCGAATGGTAGCAAATATTAATCGTATGATGAACCACAAAGGTCTCCATGTTATATTCACTAAAACCCTTGCGATGAAACGTAAAAAAGTCTGAAAAAATGTTTGATACAAAAAAATTCCGGCTATTTGCGCTAGCGGGTCATAAGCCCGCCAAGCGCCATCTTTTAGCCAAAATAATAAATAGTATGTCATACCCCCAAGCAGAATCCAGGTAAGTAGTTCAAATACCATCATCCATCTTCGAAGGCTTGACCTTTTTGGAGTTGAAAAAACAATGAGCCTTACACTATCAATAATGAATCCGACTGCTATACCGCTCAAAACCATGACTAATAGTTGAACAAATTGTTCACTAACAATCATCCAAATAACTTATGAAGGAAACCTTTCGAGAAGCCACTTTCCTCCTCGTCATACTGTAAGGTTTTTACAGTTCCTTCAAGCGTCAATAACCCTTTGTCAACATCTAAATGAACGATATGCAGTTCTTCTCCACGGATTAACAAATGCCCTTGGGACGTCTTGATGAAAAACTCTTCCTGATCAAAGCGTTCAATCGATTTTACAGAAGTCATGTCCATTCTTTTACGATTACGAATCGTTAAAATATGCTCTCCAGATGGAATTGTGTAACGGTTACTTTCTTGATGTAGCGTCATTTTCTTCCTCCTTTAGTCGTCCTAGCTTCTGTTCACTTTATGCGGACAACCTTAAAAGCATGACAACTTTATTAAAGTTGCTACACTTTTATCCCCACTAAGCACATTTACGGCAAAAGCCAAGCGACAACTTCAGAAGACTCCTACACTATTATTAATTAGTCCTCGTCATCAATAAATTCAGGATCAATTTTTTCAAGACGCTCTTCCTTCAGAATCGTAAACATTTTTGCGGCATCTTCTTTTTTCACAGTATCACGTAATTCTTCTATACGCGCTGTCACGATCTTTTGCCCAAAACGAATGGCTAGCTCGTCACCAGCTTTAACAGCACTACTAGCCTTTGCGATCTTACCATTGATCGTAATACGGCCTTGATCTGCTACTTCTTTCGCTAATGTACGACGTTTAATTAAACGTGATACCTTTAAAAATTTATCTAATCGCATATTTTTACTCCTTTTCTAGCTGCTTCGCTTCATTCCAGAAAGCATCTAATTGTTCTAATGTATAATCAGAAAATGGCTTTCCACTTTCCTTTACCTTTGCTTCCACATAACCAAAGCGGCTCGCAAACTTCTCATTCGCATGTAACATAGCCTCTTCCGGAGATAGCTTGTAGAAACGCGCTAAATTCACAAGTGTGAACAAGACATCTCCAAATTCATCAAGACGTGACGCATTAGTACCTTTCGTCACCTCATTACGAAATTCCTGCCATTCCTCCGCAAACTTATCCCATGCGCCCTCTACATCAGGCCAATCAAATCCTACCTTCGCAGCTCTTTTTTGATAATTATACGCTGTTTGTAGAGCAGAGGATGCCCGGTATTCCTCTTTTAATAGCGGCTTATCACTTATACCCTTTTCTTCCGCTTTTATAACTTCCCAATTTGCTACAACACCTTCTGCATCTTCCACCGATACATCTCCAAATACATGCGGGTGTCGACGAATCATTTTTTCACTTATTGAAGATAATACATCTTCCAATGTAAAATAACCTTGATCTTCTCCGATTTGTGCATGAAGGAATACTTGTAATAGTACATCTCCAAGCTCCTCGATCATCGCAAAGTCATCCTCTGCATCTACCGCTGCCAAATATTCGTGTGCTTCTTCTAGTAAATATTTTTTCAGTGATTCATGTGTTTGCTTTTGATCCCACGGACAGCCATTCGGACCTCGTAAAACAGCAATAATTTGACGGAAAGTTGTCCAGTCTCGTAAAGCGTCCTCTTTTGATTTCACAGGCGGCACATATACCGTTGTTAAATTGTCCACCTCAACGCTTTGGTCGAGCTCATAAAGTGGTACTGTCACTATTTTTTCCTGTGACGAGCCCGCTGCTGTAACGACTGTAACAGGATATTCGTCATCGTATTTCTCCATTAACGTTAGCTTTACTTCCGATGCACTGAATGTATCATACACTTGAGCTATTAAAATATGTTGACGCATGTTAATATCATGCATAGAAAAGCTAGTGCCATCCAGCAATTGAAAACCCTCAATCGGGTCGATTTTTAACGCGCCAAATATTGGATCTAAGAAGCTTTGCCCACCTTCAATGACTAAGTTTACTTTTCCTGCATCCGCGGCAGCAATAAGCAATTGTACAGTTTGCTCCGCAACTAGTGGATGTCCTGGTACAGCGTACATTACATCTTCAATCGCTGCAGCAGCCACAAGTTTTTCAGCAATTTCTTCATACACGGGCTGGAACGAATTATGTTTTTCATAGATTTTGTCAAAGCTTTCAAATTGTAAGCCCTCAGCTGATAATTCTTCTAATACTGGATGATCAACTGTACGAACATATAATTTTCTAGCAGCTTTTAATTTTTTATAGACACCCATTTGCAGCTGATTTAAATCACCCGCGCCTAGACCAATAACTGTTAAAGTATTCAATAATTCCACCTACTTCTTCCGATTTAACCATAATTGATAAACTGCCATCTTGCGCCCAAACGGTAGTAAGTACCACTCTTTTTCGGCTAGCACTCGTAACTTGGCAATTATTGTCATCATTACAAATGCACCTAAACTCACGGCTGTTAAACCTGCTACCACTGCGACAAATCGAGGTGATAAGGATTGATTTAACAACGATGGTATAAACCGCAACCAAACTAGTACTACAGCTGCCATGCTGAGTGATGCTATTCCAACTTTCTTGTAAAAATTGGCTGGTGCTAATTGAATGGCAGTTATTTTCTTTAAATAGAAAACAAGCATTAGAGCAGTAAACAACAGACCCACATTGTTAGCAATTGCCGCACCTAATACACCAAACAAACTAATTGTCAGCACATTCAATATTATTTTTAACATAAAGCCTACAAGCAAAAATAAAGCCGGCTTTTTTAATTTACCATACCCTTGCAGAATAGCTGTAAATGTCAAAATAATCGACAAAGGCACAATTTGTAACACATATACCATAAGTACTTCCGACAGCGCATCTGTCTTAAAGAGCATTGCATTTATATAAGGCATAACTAGTATTAAACCTAAAGATGCTGCCCACCCAAATAATACAGACGCTCTATACGTTAATTGTATAAACGGAATCGCACTACGGCCTCCTTGTCTTTTGGACATATGTGCGACAAGGGGTACAATAGCAAGCGAAAGTGAAGAAGCAATAACAACTCCGAGCTGCACCAATGGCTGCCCACGATCATAAACGCCTTTTGTTGCCTTAGCTACCTTCTGATCCATACCACTTTCTACTAATAGTGAATAAATTGTAAAGGAATCAACTAGCTGATAGCCAAGCAACAATAGACCACTCATGCTTACACTTAAACTTAGCAATGTGACCTCTTTAATAATGGGGAAACTTTCGATACGTCGCCGCTGTTTCTTATCATTAAATAGACCAAAACGTTTTTTAAAGATAAACGCAAGTAATATAAAGCCTACAATTTCTCCAATAACTGTACCTATTATAGCCATTTGTCCAGCACTATATAGTGATTCTGTCGTCTTCATAATGATAAATGTACCTACTAAAATGACGGATACCCTCACAGCTTGTTCAAGGACTTGTGCATAAGCAACTGGCTCCATAATACCTCTTGATTGGAAGCCGCCCTTTAAAATAGCAAGTGCTGGCATAACAAGTGCTATAAATGAACCCGTCCGTATTAAAGGAGCAAGCTGAGTATCGCCCATGAGCCGTGCAATTATTTCAGCTCCACCAAATAAAACACCAAAAAACAACAACGATAGTACTGTTAAATAACGAAAAACAATACGCATAATACCGCTTCGTTTCTGATTTCGCTCTAGCGGGTCTAAAACACAATCATTATCTGCAAGCATTTTAGAAATAGCTACTGCAAATCCACTAGATGTCCATACGACAAAAATAGATATAACTGGATACACTTGCTGATAAATATAAAATCCTTCATCACCAACAAGGTTTTGAAAAGGCACACGATAAATTGCACTAAGAACCTTCACAATAAGGGCAGCAATTGTAAGTAAGGCCGCGCCCTTCATGTAGCTTTTCATGCCAAAACGTTCCGACATAAATTGCCCTCTTTCCTTCTTTAACAATGCCAATAGTATAGCATATCTCAAAAGTTTGACGCGCTCGATAGGGTTACCATAAAACTATGTACGAAAAAAAGTTATTGTTCAGCCTAAAAAGGTCCGCGCAATAACTTTCAATTCTCATCAACTATTCATTTGTTTAGCTAAGAAGTTAGCAGCTGTTTCTGCAACTTTCACTTCAACCTCACCGACAAAATGTACCTTAGATAAAACAATAATACAACCGATTGGATCACCATTTACCATAATAGGTGTTGCACAATAAGACTTCACTTGCTCATATTGTCCAGGAACAATCTCGATAGTTGTTTCCATTTTTTCTATTTTTGTTGAACGCTCTTCCATAAAACTTTCCGCAAAGGATGTAATACGACGATTAATATACTCTTTCTTACCGATTCCTGCGACAGCAATTACTTCATCACGGTCGGTTACAAATGCTGGAGTACCTAACGTTTCATATAACGTTTCTACATATTCCCTTGCAAATTCTCCTAAATCATTAATTGGAGAATATTTCTTTAAAATGACTTCGCCTTCACGGTCTGTATAAATTTCTAGTGGGTCACCCTCGCGAATACGTAGCGTCCTACGAATTTCTTTTGGAATAACCACACGCCCTAAATCATCAATACGACGAACAATTCCTGTTGCCTTCATTCTTAATCCTCGCTTTCGCTACAATAAAAATTTTTTTCAACTTTAGTATGGTTTTTTATGAAGCAATCTATGCAAAAACTGAAGAAATAGGATTTCACACCCAACAATATTTTTCAAAAAGGCCTTAAAACCTAAACAATTGTACTTCAAATACATTTAGCATTTAGCATGTAGAATTTTTAACTTCAATCAACTTATCTTAGATTAACCACAAAAACAAATTTTTATAAATAATTTATAAAAAAATTTTAACAAGAAATAATAATAATTCAACTTTTGTTATTGCGTCAATGAGCCAAAAGGATTCTTATGATAAAGACATTTTCACAGGATTTAATTCTTTTAACCTCCTCCCTCCTATTGGCTAGCTCCACGGTCTTATTTGCGAAATCGATATCCAAGAAGCCACTCCATCTACAGTCCATTCAAATTTTCAATTGGCATGCATCTTTTGGCACGTCACGCAAAGTTAATAATGGTAAAACAAAACTTCAGCAATGTATCTGTACGAAAGCAAGGAGCAGCATCAGCTGTTTTTTGTGTGTATGCGTAGTGCTAACGTTGCGTCTGTAACAAGGGTTTTCTGTGAGCGAGCGCAGTGCTAACGTTACGTCTGCAACAAGAGTTTTTGTGCGTAAGCGCAGCGCTAACGTTACGTCTGCAACAAGGGTTTTTGTGCGTAAGCGCAGCGCTAACGTTACGTCTGCAACAAGGGTTTTTGTGCGTAAGCGCAGCGCTAACGTTACGTCTGCAACAAGGGCTTTTGTGCGTAAGCGCAGTGCTAACGTTACGTCTGCAACAAGAGTTTTTGTGCGTAAGCGTAGTGCTAACGTTGCGTCTGCAACAAGAGTTTTCTATGCATAAGCCCTGCAACAGCGTCAACATTCACTAAGATCTCCTTAACGATTTTGTTTTTTCTATAATAAAAAGCTGACCATTATCCTAGAGAGATAAGATCAGCTTTTCATCTATTGTTGTTTTTTTGCGTTAGCAATAATATGCATCATTTCTTCTAAAATATCAAAGGGTTGATATTTCCCACATTTTCGTTCATCAATCGTTAATTTCAATTGCATACCATCCATACCAAAACCGACAGCTCGTTCAAATTTCATGGATTCTTCAACTACTTTACTGCCATCAACTTGTACTGTCCCCTCTTCAGACAACAATATTGTGATAATTTTTTGCTTTTCTTTTACTGACAATACACCCGCACCTAAGCCCCATACCTTCATACGCGCAATTCGCAGTAAGCGCTCTGTTTCAATTGGAAGATCTCCGAAGCGATCCTCTAATTCCTCCGTGATTTCGCCATATTCCTCCACTTGATCCATTGCTTTAATACGTTTATACATTTGTATTTTTTGATAGCCGTCAGGAATGTATACATCTGGAATATACGCATCAATGCTCAATAAAATTTCAATGTCAGGCTTCTCTTCTTTTTTCACACCTGTTTGGCGCTCAGCAATCGCCTCTTCCAGCATTTGTGAATACAAGTCAAAACCAACAGAATCAATAAAGCCATGCTGCTGCGCTCCAAGCAGGTTACCAGCACCTCGAATAGATAAGTCACGCATAGCAATTTTGAATCCTGAACCTAACTCTGTAAATTCTTTAATCGCCTGTAATCGTTGCTCAGCTACATCTGTAAGAACTTTATCGCGTTGATACATAAAGTAAGCATATGCTACCCTATTAGAACGCCCAACACGCCCACGCAATTGATAAAGCTGTGCTAAGCCCATTCGATCAGCATCGTGAACAATCAATGTATTAACGTTCGGTATATCTACGCCGGTCTCAATAATGGTTGTTGTTACAAGCACATCATAGGCACCTTCTAAAAATGCTAATATGACAGATTCTAATTCTGACTCCGTCATTTTGCCATGTGCATGCCCAATACGCGCTTCGGGGACAAGCGTTTGAATTTCATCGACCTTACGAGCCATATCCTCTACACGGTTGTATAAGTAGAATACTTGCCCACCACGCGCCATTTCTCTCTCAATAGCTTCCCGCACTAATGCACCACTATGCTCCATTACATAGGTTTGTACAGGGAAACGGTTTGCTGGTGGCGTTTCAATTACTGATAAATCACGAACACCTACCATCGACATATGAAGTGTTCTCGGAATCGGAGTTGCCGTTAGCGTTAATACATCGACATTCGTCTTAAGTTGTTTAATTTTTTCCTTATGCGTTACACCAAAACGTTGCTCCTCATCAACAATCAGTAGTCCAAGGTCTTGGAATAATAAATCTTTAGATAAAATTCGATGCGTTCCAACGACAATATCAACTTGCCCTTCTTTTAAGCCCTTTAACGTCGCTGTTTGCTCTTTTTTCGAACGGAAACGAGACAAGAGACCTACATTCATAGCAAAGTCTTGGAATCTCTCACGAATCGTTTCGTAATGCTGCTGCGCTAAAATTGTTGTCGGTACAAGGAAAGCTACCTGCTTACCATCCTGAATTGCTTTAAATGCGGCACGAATCGCTACCTCTGTTTTACCATACCCTACGTCCCCACACACAAGACGATCCATAGGACGCTCACGCTCCATATCGCGTTTTACTTCGATAATTGAACGTAGCTGATCCTCTGTTTCTTCATAAGGGAATGAAGCTTCAAAATTGCGTTGATCGTCGTTGTCAATCGCAAATGCATGACCCTTCTCAGCTTCACGTCTCGCATACAGCTTAATTAAATCATCAGCAATATCTTGGACAGCAGAGGATACCTTTGCTTTGGCTTTTTTCCACTCTGCTCCACCTAATTTATGTAGCTTCGGTTCACGGTCTTCAGATGCTACATATTTTTGGATTAAATCTATTTGCTCTACTGGAACATACAACTTATCATCTGCGCGGTATCGAATGTGTAGATAATCTTTATGTGTACCATTTACCTCTAGTGTTTCTAAACCAATATATTTCCCAATCCCGTGATGTACATGTACAACATAGTCGCCAGGTTTAATTTCTGTATAGCTTTTGATACGTTCCGCGTTCGTCATTTTTTGAGAACGTGCTTTTTTCTTCGCCTGTTGTTTAAACAGCTCATCCTCTGTAACAATTACCAAGCGTTGTAATGGTAATTCAAAGCCACTAGATAGTGAGCCATCTACAATATAAATACCCGCTTCTGTCGGATTACCAATTGTCGTATGAATATCATATTCCTCAAGCATTTGCTGCACACGTTTAACACGTTCTTTATCTCTCGCAACAATTAATACTGTAAATTTACCAAGCAGCCAGCGTTCAATCTCACTTTGTAATAATGACATTTGACCATGAAATTGCTGCATTGGTTTACAAGAAAAGTTCGTCGTCTTATTAAAGGATACACCTGCAAAAGTTCGCGAAAATAATGAGAAATATAGTTTTTGTTGAGACAGCATTGCTAGAATTTCTTTTAAAGAGAATGCTGGCTTTACATCGTGCACCATTTTCCCTTCTTCAATTAGTGATAAAAACCACTCATCCTCTTCGCGCTCCCAGGCATCCATAACCTCCTGGATACGCCCGAGCTCATCAAACAGCACAATGCCATCATGTGCAAAATAATCTCCTAAATAGGCTGTTTTCTCATACAATAACGAACCATATTTATTTACGTAGTCCGGTAAATTCCCTTGCTGTAACAATTCAATATCATATTGAATATGCTGATACAGTAACTCTTTCGTCTCCTGCTTTTTAACTTTCTTTAAGCTTGTTGCTAATGCCGTTTCTAAACGACCTGCCAATGCCACTCGTTCTTCCTTTGTCAAAATAACTTCTGCCGCAGGGAGGATACGAATCTTCTGCAATTTATCAATGGAACGTTGATCATCGGCAGAAAATGTTCGAATCGAGTCCACTTCCGTATCAAATAATTCTATACGAATCGGTGACTCTAAATATGGTGGATAAATATCTAATATGCCACCACGTAGCGCAAACTCTCCAGGTGTTGTCACCATCGAATTACGTACGTACCCCATCTCTACTAATGTTTGGAGCCACTCATCAATCTGAATATCCTCACCTACTGCTATTTGTAAAAAATACTGTAGCCAATGCCCTTTAGGCTGCACCATTTTACGTAAGCCCGCAACTGGTATCACATAAACAGCTTTTTCACCTCTAGCAAGACGATCGAGTGTTGCGATACGCTCAGCACGTAGCTCTGGGGAGGCAACAGACAAATCCGCAGCAATAAACTCATCGGCAGGATAATAATGAACATGCTCCTCACCTAAAAGTCCCGCCAGCTCGTCAGCCATTTTCTGAGCCTGCAATAGATTAGGAGATATAATATAAATAGGTTTTTGTACATATTCAAATAACGCATCGACCATTATCGGGCGCGCGCTTCCAGTTAATCCTGTAATAAGCTGTGTTGCAGAGTGACCGCTCTGAATCTCCTGTAAAAATGATGCGATATGTTTGTCCTGCATCACAAGCTGTCGTAAAACTTCCAATGTCAAAAGCCCCTTTCAGCGCATAATTCTCTTCGCCATTTCTAGTAATCTAGTACCATAATACGCATTTTTATTGTTTATTTTATAAATTATGCCTTGGCATAATTTCGTTCGGAATATGCTTTAGCATAGGCCTGTAGATGTTTTTTGTGCGAAAGCGCCGTGTTAACGTAGCAGCAACAGGGTTTTATCTACGCGAAAGCGAAGCGGCAGCGGCAACAACATGAGGGCCGACACGATGTCAGCCGTTTCAGTAGTGCCACAGAACGTGGTGTTCTTAGACTGAGTTCCTCCATTTCAGTAGATGTTTGAACACCTGCTGAAAAGCAACTTATACTTTCATTCATCTCACAACCTATAAAGGTGGAAGACTCCTGTCAATTCGCTGTCGTTACAAAGAACATCTGTAACTGCCGCTTTGCTTTCGCTCAAGAGACATCTGTAACTACCAATTCACTTTCGTTACAAAAAACATTTGTAGCAAGAAGTTAAACGGAAAAAGCTTTGAACGCACATGATGTGCGCCAAAGCATCCTTCCAATTATTGAATCCATTTATTGAGTGCGTGATAATCTGGATATTGTTTCAGCGAATCCTCACATTGCTCACAAATGCAGTGCACCGTCGTTTGTCCATGTTGATCTTTCTCAACATAATCATCCGCTTCACCCAATTCGAAAATATGTAGTTTTCGAATTGTATCATCTGCATCAAATGGTAGCGTCCCTATTTCTACTTCACAATGCCGACATCGGTATCGAACTGACATCTCCAAATCATCCTCCTTTAAGCAACTTTCTACTTAAAGTATAGACATTTCTAAAACAGATTATGCACTTCCAATTTTGCCTTAGCGCCATTTAGAATAGAGAATAGTTTTTGCATTGTGTTTAAGACTATACTATATATTTAATTAGCTGTAGTCGCAGAAAAAAACATTTTAATCGTCATCCTAAACAACTGTAATATCCATGCTACACTTTAACTTATTGTTACCCGTTAAAGTGATTCATCACATCAAGAAATGGCTTTGAAAGAGATGCTTCTACAGCATTTACACACTTTTCAATAGCTTCGCCAACGACAGCCTGATCTTCTTTTGAAAATTTCGATAACACGTAATCTGCTACCTTCATGCCAGCTGGTGGGCGATTAACCCCAACTCGTATGCGATTAAATTCTTGTGTGCCTAAATGCTGAATTAATGATTTAATACCATTATGTCCTCCTGCACTACCTTTTTGACGCAAGCGTAATTTACCTGTTTCTAAATCTAAATCGTCATAAATAACAATTAAATCTTCCACATCAATATCAAAATAGTTCATTAGGGGACCAACACATTCCCCTGATAAATTCATATATGTTAAAGGTTTAACAAGTAGAACCTTTCCTTCAGGACGATGTACCATTGCATACATACCATTAAACTTTGAATTAGTTAAAGGTGCACCCCATTTTTCAGCTAATGCATCAATAACATCGAAGCCAATATTATGTCTTGTATGCTCATAAGGTTTACCTGGATTTCCTAAACCAACGATAATTTTCATAAGTACCCCTCTTCTTTCAAATCTAATAGTCATTATTTTACCATATCATGCACTCAGAAAGCAGTTTGTACAATTTTTGAAAGTAAAAGTTCAATAACAGCTTGATATTATTTAAAATCATCACTTCAACCATACCTATCGCAAAATGGTTAGGGCTTAAACTGGAAGCATACGCACGAATAACGTCGCCAATGCCCTTACTAAATAAAATACAAAAGGCTACAGAGGTAGCTTAGCTTCCTCTGTAGCCTTTCCTTAACAAATATTTTTACTCTTGTACCTGTTCACTATCTACTGTCGATTCTTCAACGACTGTTGGAGCCATAATTGATACCAATGTATGACCATTTTCACTGATAATATCAAAGTCAATCATATCTCGAATATCTGCTACCGTAATTGTTTCGCCAATTTTAAGTTCAGTAATATCAACTTCAATAGCTTCTGGTATATCTGCTGGTTTTACATTAATTTTCACATCTAGGTTAGGCTGCATTAATATGCCACCCACACTAACTCCAACTGACTCTCCAACAAGTTTAATAGGCACTTCAGCTTCTATTGCTTCGGACATATCAATTGCTAAAAAGTCGATATGATTTACTTCATCTTTCATAGAGCATTGTTGGATTTCTGATACAACAACATTCACTTTTTTACCATCTAACTCCATCGAAAACACACCATTTTGCCCATTCTTTTGAATGGATTTTCTGAATTCTTTCGCTGAAATAGAAATTGGGGTCGAATCTAATTTATAGCCGTAAATAACTGCAGGAATGGCTCCCCCTTTTCTAAGTTGGGTTAATGTCGAACGGTACCCAACTTCGCGCTTTTTAACACTTAATACTGTACTCATATCTTACTTCCCCTTCCAAGAAAAATTATTTACGCCTTATTATAAATGTCACTACTAGCTATGCTTTCGGAACAAAAAACATTTGCTTAAAGAAGTTAAAACAATGACATTTGATAAGGCTATAATAATATTTACCTCTATTTTTTATAAAGTAGTGTAAATATTATTAAGTCACAATTACTATTATACCCTTTTATAAGAAAATTCAAACAAAAGAAACTTATAAAAAGGACAAATCTACCTGCAAACGTAGATTTGTCCTTAATAAGCCACATATTGGGGCTCGTTTATATATATTAATCAAATAGAGTACTTACAGATTTATTTTCATAGACACGAGAGATTGCATCTGCCATCAATTTAGCTACTGAAAGCTCTGTAATTTTTGGAGATTTTTTCTCTTCTGGAAGCTGGATTGTATTTGTTACAACTAATTCTTTAATCGAAGAGTTTTCGATACGCTCGATTGCTGGGCCTGATAGTACTGGGTGAGAGCAACAAGCATAAACTTCTTTCGCGCCAGCAGCACGTAATGCATCCGCGCCGATTGTAATTGTACCTGCAGTGTCAATAATATCATCAATCAAGATTGCCACTTTACCATCAACATTACCAACAATGTTCATTACTTCTGCAACGTTTGGTTTTGGACGGCGTTTGTCAATAATTGCAATAGGTGCTTTTAAACGTTCTGCCATTTTACGAGCACGTGTTACACCACCATGGTCTGGGGAAACAACAACGATTTCTTCTTCTGGGATACCTTTTGATTTGAAGTGATCAGATAATAAAGGCACTGCCATCAAGTGATCGATTAAAATATCGAAGAAACCTTGGATTTGTGGTGCATGTAAATCTAAAACGATAACACGTGTTGCACCAGCTGTTTCAAGTAAGTTTGCTACTAATTTAGCTGTAATTGGCTCGCGTGCTTTTGCTTTACGGTCCTGACGAGCATATCCATAATAAGGCATTACAACGTTTACTGTACGAGCAGATGCGCGTTTCACAGCATCTACCATAATTAAAAGCTCCATTAAATGTTCGTTTACAGGCGCAGAAGTAGACTGCACGATAAACACATCACAACCACGAATACTTTCTTCAATGCTAATTTGAACCTCTCCATCGCTGAAGTGTTTAACAGAAGATTTACCTAATTCAACACCCATTTCTTGCGCAATTTCTTGAGCAAGCGGATTGTTAGAGTTAAGTGAAAATATTTTTAATTGTGAGTTTGCATAATGATACGGCATGATGGCCTCCTGTTTAGTTGATAATTATTTTGAATTTAATTTGCTTACATAATTCGGCTTGTTTTCTTGTCTTGCACGAGCAATTGCTAGCGCATCCTCAGGAACTTCTTTTGTAATTGTAGATCCTGCTGCAATAAATGAACCTTTTCCAACTTTCACTGGCGCTACTAAGTTAGTATTACATCCTACAAATACATCATCTTCAATAATTGTTTGGAACTTGTTTTTCCCATCATAGTTTACTGTAATGGAACCACAGCCAATATTGACATTGCTTCCTATTTCAGCATCTCCAATATAGCTTAAGTGGGATACTTTCGTGTCATTACCTAGTTTACTTTTCTTCACTTCTACAAAGTTACCAATTTTCACATGGCTACCTATATCAGAAAGTGGTCGAATATTTGCAAACGGTCCTATAGCTGTGTCTTCTGCTACAGCGCTTTCACGTACAACAGAAGAATGTACAGTTGTTCGGTCACCGATACGGCTATCAATGATTTGTGTGTTTGGCCCGATTATACAATCTTCACCAATAACAGTTGTACCTTCAATTATAGAACCTGGTTGGATGACAGTATCACGACCAATCATTGCCTCAGCGCTGATGTATGTTGCTTCTGAATTAATAATTGTGACACCGTTACGCATATGCTTTTCATTAATTCTTGTACGCATTAGCGCCTCTGCTTGAGACAGAGCAACACGATCATTAACACCCAGTGTTTCTTCGAAATCTCCAGTTACATATGCTTCAACGATTTCGCCTTGTTTTTGTAAAATTTCAATGACATCCGGCAAATAATATTCACCCTGTGCATTGTCATTTTTCACAAGCTTTAACGTCTCAAATAAGGCCTTATTATCGAAGCAGTATGTGCCCGTATTAATCTCTTTCACTAATTGCTGTTCTGCCGAAGCGTCCTTTTGCTCAACGATTTGCTCCACTTGTCCATTGTCGCCACGTAAAATACGACCGTAGCCTGTTGGATTTTCAGCAATGGCTGTTAAAATTGTTGCCTTGGCATTCTTTGCTTGATGGTGCTCGAACAAAGCTTGCATCGTTTCAGGGCGGATAAGTGGTGTATCACCACAAACAACTAATGTTGTCCCTTCTTCGCTACTTAAAATTGTCTCAGCCTGTTGTACAGCATGAGCTGTCCCTAACTGTTCAGCCTGTAAAACATACTCGCTTTTATCGCCAAGCTGTTGTTTCACCATTTCTGCACCGTGTCCTACAACCGTTACAATGCGCTTCACATCTAACGTTTGAATGTGATCCACCACATGTTGTACCATTGGCTTCCCACATACTGGATGGAGCACTTTATATAATTTGGACTTCATACGTGTACCTTGACCTGCAGCCAAAATGACAGCAAAAATGTTGCTCATCTGTAAGTCCTCCAATACGCTCATTTTCTCTTATGACTATATAGCAAAATCCATCTATTTTCAAGGCATGTTGACTTGACAAAAAAGGTGAATTTCCAAATCAAATGCACCTTATGCTCGAATGTTAATATGTATGTCCTAAAAACTGCTCGTTTTCTCTTATTCTCAAAATGAAAAGAACTCTCCAATTAAGAAGAGTTCTTTTTATTTACTTTCACCATAAGTATAAATCACCGTAGTTAAATTTACACTTATTCCCTTTTAACTATACGCCAATTCCTTCTAATTCTTCTGTTTTTTCTATTGCTTCTGCATCGCTTGAATTATGATACTCGTTTAAAATAATCTCTTGAATTTTATTACGAGTAGTAGAATTAATAGGATGCGCAATATCTCTAAATTCACCGTCTGGCGTCCGTTTACTTGGCATAGCAACGAACAAACCTGTATTGCCATCGATCACACGAATATCATGAACTACGAACTCATTGTCGAGTGTAATGGAAGCAATCGCACGCATGCGACCATCCGTCTGTACACGACGTAACCTTACATCAGTAACTTCCATTTTCTCACCACCTCTCTTCTTAGATGCCTAAATGTAAATATAATATTCATTATTACCGAATATTTTCCTTTTTATAGTCTATCAAATTTTCTAAAAAATTTGAATACTTATTAGTATAATATTTCCTTTAATTTGCTTAATTTTTGACAATTCATTGACAGTTTAATCAATTTCTCCTTGGCGTAATTGTAGCTGTCGCTTCGCTTTCGCTACAGAAAACAAGGATAAAAAAAGCCCACTAAAAGAGATTCTCTTCTAGTGAGCTAAAAAATTTCTTATTTAACGATTGCAATAACTTCAATTTCTACTCTAACATCTTTCGGTAGACGTGCAACTTCTACTGCTGAACGAGCAGGTTTATGATCACCAAAGTGGCTAGCATATACTTCATTCATCGCAACAAAGTCGTTCATATCCTTCATAAAAACAGTCGTTTTAACAACACTGTCTAAAGATGTTCCGGCAGCTTCTAAAACGGCTTTTAGATTTGCAAATACTTGGTTTGTTTGAACAGTGATATCACCTTCCACTAATTCACCTGTTGCTGTTAGTGGAATCTGGCCTGAGCTATAAAACATGCCATTTACAATAATTCCTTGTGAATATGGTCCAATTGCTGCTGGTGCATTTGTTGTTGCTACTACTTTCATTTGTCATTTCCCCTTTTAGAAAAATAGTTACCTTCACTTAATGCAATTGTACGGTCTTTTTCATTGACCTCATGAAGCTTCACTAGTGAGTAATAATCATCTACTAAAGTTTCGTCTGCATGCTCAGCTTCTACAAGCACTGCAATACCAGCTAGTTGGCAGTCAAACTCCTCTAATAGATTTTTCATGCCATTCATTGTACCACCGACCTTCATAAAGTCGTCAGTAATTAGCACTCGTTGCCCACTCTTCATGCTTCTTTTTGATAATACCATTGTCTGAATTCTTCTGGAAGAACCAGATACATAGTTGATGCTAACAGTAGAGCCTTCAGTTACCTTACTATCTCTTCTGACAACAACAACCGGTACATTTAAATGTCTTGCTATCGCGTGAGCAATAGAAATTCCCTTTGTAGCGACAGTCATTATGACATCGATTTGTTGATCAGCAAATGCGGATGCAAATACCTTACCAACTCGATTAATTAAATCTGGATTGCCGAGTAAATCCGTCATAAATAAATAACCGCCTGGTAACAAACGATCTGAATGCTCAAGCTCCGCCTTTAAATCATGAATAACTAAACGGACCTCGGCTTCGGACATTTTAGGAATATACTTAACTCCTCCTGCAGCGCCCGGTACTGTCATCAATAACCCGATTCCTTTTTCTTCGAAAGTTTCTTTTACAATCGTCAAATCTTCACTAATGGAAGACTTTGCAGATTGATATAGTTCAGAAAAATAAGTTAGCGGGATCAGCTGATGTGGATGTTCTAGTAAATAGTACGTCATATCAACTAGTCGTTCACTACGTTTCCATTTCATGCGACCCTCTCCTAAACACGAATATTTATAGGTAAAATTAACATAAATTTGCGGTTTTAAGCAAGCGTATTTCGCTCACCTAAAATCCGAACTGCATATACTTCTTCGCAAAAACCACGTAAACCATTATAAATGCGGCTTACTCGAGCTTCACTATCCACTAAACCGAACACCGTCGGACCGCTTCCGCTCATTAATGTCGCATCTGCTCCAAAACGCTTCATCTGTTCCTTTAACATTACTACCTCTGGATGTAGTTTAAATGTTACAGTTTCCAAAACATTTCCTAATGATGCACATAGTAGCTCATAATCTTCTGTTTCAATAGCACGAATCATTTGCTTCGTATTTGGATGCTCTAACCCTTCAACCTTTAATCCTCCATACACTTCAGCAGTAGAGACGCCTATTTTAGGCTTAGCTAAGACTACCCAACAGTTTGGTGGTGCAGGCAATTCCTGAATTTTTTCTCCACGCCCCGTTGCTAATGCCGTGCCTCCATAGACACAAAACGAAACATCTGAACCAATTTTCGCACCTAATTCAGCTAACTCATCTATAGATAACCCTAAATTCCACAGCTCATTTAAACCCTTCAATGTAGCAGCCGCATCGCTACTGCCACCCGCTAATCCCGCTGCGATTGGTATTTCCTTTTCTATAGTAATGGATACACCTTGTCCAATGCCGTATGTATCTTTAACTAGACGCGCTGCCTGATAAGCAAAATTTCGGTGATCATTTGGTACGAAATTATCAGTCGAAATTATTTCTATTACACCATCTTCTCGAGATTCTAAACAAATACGATCAGCTAAATCCACAGTTGTCATGATCATCTCTACTTCATGATAATTATCTGGTCTTTTATAAAGCACATCTAATGTTAAATTTATTTTTGCAGGCGCCTTTACATAAAGCATCTTTCTTCCTCCTTATAGCTACACT
Organism: Lysinibacillus sp. NPDC059133; assembly: GCF_042755925.1. Lineage (NCBI taxonomy): Bacteria > Bacillati > Bacillota > Bacilli > Caryophanales > Bacillaceae > Lysinibacillus > Lysinibacillus sp. NPDC059133. Next base: position 43,689 of record NZ_JBHZDH010000038.1, read on the forward strand.
TATCAATTACCGCCAGATCATTCAGTCGATATTCGAACCTCTCACTACCTTTACATGTAGGTGTCTTCTGTAACTGTTACAAAATATCAGTAGCTGGCGTTTATTTTCGCTATATTAAAGATTTCCTGAATGAAGATAAATCTGTCGTTCATCTTTTAATTCATTTTATTTTACCATAATGGGAAAGCGAAAATGGAAAAAAAGAACCGTATACCCCTATTTGGTGTAACGGTTCTCTTTCGTCAGTTGCGTTGTTGTGTCTACAGGAAGCTTTCATCCCTGCTAATAAAGATCAATTATGCCTCGGCATAATTGCGTCCGCCGGAGGCTTAATCCAACAGATGGCTTTTGCGCGAAAGCGTAGTGCTAACGCAGCGGCAGCAAGGTGTTTTGTCTGTGCGAAAGCGAAGCAACAGCAACAGCACGATGTTGGACCTCAGGCGTTTTCACAAGGATGTGAAGTTCTTAGCTTGAGTTCCTCTATTTCAGCAGATGTTTGGACACCCGCTGAAAAGTGACTCCTCTCACCACTTATAGTGGTTTGCAGAAAGAAGTTATAATAAGTAGTCTAGTTCACAGGCTACTTATTATTCTCTTGCTCACTACTTGCTCTCTCAGCCATTTCGATGGCACGTTTGACCATATTACCGGCGTCTCGAGCTTTAATGCCGCCCCAGCCTTCTCGTTGCACAACATCATAAAATCCAAGCTCTTTAGCGATCTCTTCTTTTAAACGAGGTGACATGATACCTTTTCTAGGCATACTAAACTCCTCCTTTTACAACTGACGAATTTAGTATGCCCCAGAAAACGCAAAACACTCATGTAGTTTTAACATACATGAGTGTTTCGAAATATAGAAATAAGTACTAGAAACTATTTTGCGATAGCAGTCTTTGCCTCGTCTAAAAATGTAATCTCTACTGCTTCAGTTAAAATATCTGTGTAGCTATACGATACGCGCTTGCACGTATTGTCTTCTTGATCAAGCTCAACCACAAAGATAGCGCGATATGTCTCACGCAATACCCCTGCACACTCGATCGTTTTCTTGCGACCTCCGTTTGCTTTTAACTGCAAACGTTTACCCAAATGACAATCCAACGACTTTTTAATGTCCGCTAAAGTTTTTGGCATTTTCGCTTACACCTCACTATTTAATAGTATAAGCGACCCGCCCAAAAATGTCAATAAAATATAATATTTTATCAGCCTATTATAAATGTTGTCAACTTATTTTTCATAAAAAGACCATTTTTTTTTACATATACTCAAAAAAGTTAACAAAAATTTTTTACTTTGCAAACGTAGGGTGTAGTACATCGGCTAATTTTCCAAACTCTTGAATGGTTAGGGTCTCTCCTCGACGTGTTGGTTCAATATTTACTGCTTGTAAAGCATCCATTATTTTTTCTTTGTGTACCTTACCATTTGGTAAACCCGATTGTAAATTATTGAAGATTGTTTTTCGTCTTTGTACAAACGACGCGCGAGTAACAACAAATAAAAAATCCTCATCAATTACTTTTACTGGAGGTTCATCATGTTTAATAAGACGGATCACTGCAGAATCCACATTCGGCTGGGGCATAAACACAGTTTTCGGCACTGTCATGGCAATATCAGCTTTCACATAATATTGAATCGCAATTGATAAAGAACCGTACTCCTTCGTTCCAGGTTTAGCCGTAATACGCTCTGCTACCTCCTTTTGCATCATGACAACAAATCCGCGAATTGGCAAACGATCATTAAGTAATTTCATTAAAATCGGAGTCGTCACATAATAAGGTAAATTCGCTACAACCATAATATCCTCAATACCTGGCATCTCTTCCTGAATTACCTTAGCAACATCCGCCTTTAAAATGTCTGAATGTACAATCGTAACATTATTATATGGACTAAGCGTGTCTTCTAATACAGGTAATAATCGCTGATCAATTTCAAAAGATACAACTTTTTTTGCACTTCTCGCTAAATGCTCTGTTAATGCTCCAATGCCAGGACCAACTTCGATTGCACCACTATTTTCAGTTAAATTTGCGTGACTAACAATATTTCGCAAAATGTTCGGATCTACTAAAAAATTTTGACCTAAGCTTTTTTTGAATGAAAATCCATATTTTTTTAAAATTTCTTGTGTTCTAATGGGTGTTGCAATATCCTTATGCATCATTTTCCTCCTGATCTACCTGTGCGATTGCCGCACCAAATTGCTTTTCTGTAATTTGAAACATTTTTAATCTTTTATGAAGTTGTTTACCGTTTGTTGCACCAATATTCAAAATTTCTCCAAGACGATCACGACGAATTTTTGCCTGTGGATGACCAATTAAACGTGCCATCATTAAATCTTCGAGCGTAATGTTATCAGTGGTTGGCTCAACATCATTAGGGGTATAGACATGCCGTAGTGCCTCGCGTATATCTTCATCTGCTGCATGCTCTATTCCAAGTCCTTTACCGTTTTTCGCAATTGTTTTTGCTTTTGGTAAAAAAGCGTGTGTTACACCTTTTACATGCTCCTCGATAATGGCACGAATTCGACGTCCTGGATAATCTGGATCAGTTAAAACAATAACACCTCTTTTATCCTGTGCATGTTGAATTCTCTTCAGTGTTTCCTCTGAAATCGCCGATCCATTTGTTTCTATTGTATCTGCTTGTACAGCTCGCTTAATAGCTGTTGTATCATCTTTTCCTTCAACAACAATGATTTCTTTTATTTGCAAAAAGGCTCCTCTTTTCTACCTTATCTTCAGACCATTTTACAACTGCACTGTATGATTGTACAGAAATACACGGCTACTCATCTTCTTATAATTTTCTCCCTCGACTATGCTATTGCTGGTACTTTCTCTTTCAAATAGACCGTGCAGTTGATGTTACAGCTTACTTTATGTAGATATGACTATATTTTATCCTCCAGTACAAATTACTGAAAAAAGATAAAAAAGCTTTCCCGCCAGTCAAAACAGGAAAGCCAATAAGTGAAAAACATTTTTGATTAATTTTACAATTTTTTTAATTTAATACTTTTATACGAACTTTTCTTACTCCCCAAGTACTAGCTTGAGATTCCGTTTGTACAAGTATGTCGATCTTATTACCCTTAATTGCACCGCCAGTATCCCCTGCTATAGCTGTTCCGTAGCCTTCAACCCAAACTTTTGAGCCAAGCTTAATAACAGAAGGGTCTACTGCAATTACTTTCAATCCAGAGCTTGATCGTAAATCAATGCCAGTGGCAGATGTCCCTGAGCAGCCATTACAATAAGGTGTATAGGCTGTTGCCGTTACATAAAATTCTTTACCGCTAGCTGGCTCTGTTGAACCACGTGATACAGTCGATGCAGTCGATGCACTAGCTACAGTTGCGACTACAGCTTTAGTACCTACTGCAACCACTTGCGTCTGCGGTTCTTTTACAACATTTTTAGATTGTAGATTTTTAGCTACAACTTGGCCGTTCTCTTTAACGATTTCATACGTTTTAGTCATTAAACCTTTTTGGCCTGCTGTTACAACTTTTTGTTTTCCTTTTTGCAATGAAGCATCCTGCTTCTTTTCAATTGCGAAATCTAAAGAGTCTTCCACTACATCGATAACCTTTTCTACGCGAACTACTGTGATTTTACTCTGTGGAGTGATTACGTCCTTCAGGTTATTCTCGACACGATCGAATTCGTTTAACTGAATTCCTTGTTGTTTTAAAAAGTTAGCGACCGTAGTCGAAGTGGACCATACTTGTCTTTTGTTTACGCCATCGACAAGTGATACTTGAAACGCTTTTTGAATATCGATCTTGTTGTCTGCTCCTATCTCTGTATCTACGCCTTGTTTTAAAGAATCATGCTCTGATACTTCAATATTCGCTTCTTTCAAAATGTCTTTCACTTGTGTTTCAGTTGTCCAAACTTTTGACTGATTTCCATCAACTGAAATAGTTACTTTTTTTGCCTGTTCCCATGAAATTGCTAATCCATTAACAATTTTGGTGTTCAGAGAGGGTGATATTTTGTCATGCTCTGCTACGTCTATATTTTGACCTTGTAATAATTGTTCTACAGTTTTGGCATGTGTTGTTACTTCGATTGCTTCTCCGTTCGCATCAAGCGTTACGGTTTTTTTTGTACCTTGATAAAGTACGAATGAAATTACAGATACAAACAGAACAAGTGAAATAATACTTATTACTGTTTGCTTACTCCTCAATGATCCTAAGAACAAGTTTTTCATGGAATTATTTGACATGAAAAAACGCCTCCTTAATACAAAGTTGGATTATACGTACTAGATTTGGCACTGTCAACCCGAATGTATTTCTAAGAAAATTGACATCGCTATTTTGGCCAACCACAAACCTAGTATTGGAGGCGTCTCAGCTAGTTAATTGTCAATCTTAAAAAAATTTTTCGCATTGGCCGTCGTTACCTGTGCAATTTCCTCAATCGTCAATCCTTTTAAACGTGCAATTTCTTCTGCAACTAACGGTACTAAAGCTGGCTCATTACGTTTTCCTCGATATGGATGTGGCGCTAAATACGGTGCATCTGTTTCGATCATTAAATGCTCTAATGGTATTTCTGTCGCCACTTCCTTCGGCATTCGTGCGTTTTTAAATGTCACCGGTCCACCAAGACTAATCATAAAATTCATAGCAATACATTCATGTGCGGTTTCCACACTGCCACTAAAGCAATGCATAACGCCTCCCACGGAAGCTGCATTTTCTTCACGTAAAATTTGTACAACATCTCCAGTTGCATCCCTGTTATGGATAATGATTGGTAAATTCAGTTTTTGCGCCAAATGAATTTGCTTGCGGAAAAGTGTTTGTTGAACATCTTTCGGTGATTTATCCCAATAGTAGTCCAACCCAGTTTCACCAATACCCACTATTTTTGGATGTGCTGCTAATTCCTCAATCCAATTTAAATCCTCTTGTCTACAATCAATGGCGTCAACCGGGTGCCAGCCTATAACACCATAAACAAAATCATATTGTTCAACCAGTTGCATTGTTTTTTCAATGGTTTTGCGATCGAAACCAACAACAACCATCGTTTCTACTTTGGCCTCAAGAGCTCTATCTATAACCTCTTGTAAGTCTTCTTCATACTGATCTGCATTTAAGTGTACATGTGTATCAATGAACATCGTCATTCTCCTAACATAGATTTTATTAAAAATTATTATTTCATATTTTGCATAAGTGTTACAAATTTGTTACAAACAATTTAGTATTATGACATTACACATAACCCTAGACCCCTCGTCTATTACTATATACCTAAAAATATCTATTATTTACTGTGCATAAATTATTTCAAGATAATAAATCACCCATTTTTCTAACGGATTTTAAAAGCCTGCTGAATTTTTTCATTCAGCAGGCCTTCCTAAAATTTTTTACTTTACTTTTGCACCATTCTCTAGTTTTGAATCGACCGATGCTAATTTTAAAATTCCATCTTTTTCACCAGCTAGAATCATTCCTTGCGATAATTGACCGCGTAATTTAACTGGCTTTAAGTTAGCGACTACAATTACTTTTTGACCAATTAATTCATCTGGAGAATAGAACTTTGCAATACCTGAAACTACTTGTCGTTGTTCATATCCTAGATCCACTTGAAGCTTTAATAATTTGTCTGCTTTCGGAATGGTTTCACATGCAGTTACAGTGGCTACACGTAAATCTACTTTCATAAAATCATCAATAGTAATTTCAGGAATTTCTGGAATATCCGCAGCTTTTTGCTCATCTTTTGCTTCTTCCACTTGCGGAGTTTTCACTGAACCACGCATTTCCTCACGAATATACGTAATTTCAACTTCACTTTCTAGACGAGGGAAAATCGGAATCCCTTTTTCTACCACTTTAATGTTTGCTGGAATAGTATTGCCGAATGTTTCAATTGTTTCCCATGCTAAGAATTTGTCATCTAACCCCAATTGTTCAATAATTCGCTTAGGAGTAGATGTCATAAATGGTTGTAACATGACAGCCATTTGGTGTAAACTTTCCGCCAAATTTCGCATAACAGCGCCTAATTTTGGCTTATCTGTTTCCTCTTTTGCTAGCACCCATGGTTGAGTTTCATCTATATATTTATTCGTTCTCGAAACTAGCGTCCATAAGTCGGCTAATACGACACTAAATTGCATTTTTTCCATACTTTCTTCATATTTAATACGTACCGATTCAGCCTGTCCTTTTAAAGCTGCATCAAACTCTGTCGACTGAAGATTTTCAGTTGGAATAATACCATCGAAATATTTATTAATCATTGAAATAGTACGATTCAATAAATTGCCTAAATCATTTGCTAAGTCGAAGTTTGTACGTTCAACAAAAGATTCTGGCGAAAATACACCATCAGAGCCGAATGGTAACTCACGCAATAGGAAGTATCGTGTCGCATCTAAACCATAACGCTCTATTAACATTTCAGGATAAATAACATTGCCCTTTGATTTAGACATTTTACCGTCTTTCATCATGATAAAACCATGGGCAAATATTTTTTTCGGAAGTGGTAAATCTAGTGCCATTAAGAAAATTGGCCAATAAATAGTATGGAATCGAACAATATCTTTACCAACTACATGTACATCTGCCGGCCAATATTTATTGAATAGTGTTTCATCCTCTGAAAGATAACCTAATGACGTTATATAGTTAGTTAAGGCATCTACCCATACATAAATTACATGTTTAGGATCTCCAGGAACTTTGATGCCCCAATCAAATGAAGTTCTTGAAACAGATAAATCTTCTAACCCTGGTTTAATGAAGTTATTAATCATTTCATTTTTTCGAGATTCAGGCTCAATGAAATCAAGGTTTTCTTCATAATAAGCTAATAGACGATCTGCGTATTTCTTCATATTAAAGAAGTAAGATTCCTCTTTAACCTTGTGTACTGGACGACCACAGTCTGGGCAGTTACCATCTACTAATTGTGTCTCAGTAAAGAATGATTCACATGGTGTACAGTACGAACCTTCATACTCACCTTTATAAATATCACCATTATCTAAAAACTTTTGGAATATCTTTTCGGCAGTTTTCGTATGACGCTCTTGCGTTGTTTGAATAAAGTCATCGTATGAAATGTCCATTAATGCCCAAAGTTTTTTCGCAGCATCTGCAATTTCATTCACGTATTCTTGAGGATGTTTGCCCGCTTCTGCAGCTTTTTCTTGAATTTTTTGCCCATGCTCATCCATTCCAGTTAAAAAACGTACATCATAACCACGTAAACGTTTATAACGTGCAATTGTATCTGATGCTACAGTTGTATACGCAGTACCAATATGGAATTTCCCACTTGGGTAATAAATAGGGGTTGTTATATAGAATGTTTTATTTTTTTCGCTCACTAGAACTGCCTCCATTGTTTCACAGTATACTATCTATTCTAACTAAGTACGAAATTCGTTTCAACTTCTTTCAGCAGGTGTCCAAACACCCCGCTGAAATAGAGGAACCTTCACATCCTGTGAAAACGCCTGAGTGACCAACATCGGTGCTGTTGCTGTCACTTCGCTTTCGCACAAAAAACATCTGCAGGCCTAAGCACAAAGCAGATTCCAGACGCAATTATGCCGAGGCATAATTGATTGAAAGTTTATCGTACGCGAAAAATGTCGAATAATATAATCAATCCATTTAATGTCTTTAATAAGAAGCTTTTTTACTATAAATAAAAATATATAATAAAAACCTTTTAAAAAAACCAAAATATCTGTTTTCTCCTCAAAAAATTTTTTCAAAACAATATTATTAGTGTATTAATTAATTGACGTTTATGGCATTACTTGGTATGATAACTATCAGACAAGGAATTATGTCGAAATTTGACGAAATACCAATATAACTTTTAACATTAGGAGGAAAAATATTATGAAATCAACAGGAATCGTTCGTAAAGTCGATGAATTAGGTCGTGTAGTAATTCCAATCGAACTACGTCGTACATTAGGTATTGCAGAAAAAGACGCTTTAGAAATCTATGTGGATGATGACAAAATCATCTTAAAAAAATATATGCCTAACATGACATGTGCTGTAACTGGTGAAGTTTCTGATGATAACTTCCGTCTAGTTGGAGGCAAATTAATTTTAAGCCCTGAAGGCGCAGAAATGTTAGTGAATGAAATCCAATCTAACTTAAAAAAATAATTTGATATACACCTAAATCAAACACAGTGATTTGGGTGTTTTATTTTTTGTCAATCTCCTTGGCTTAATTGCGTCCGGAGTCGTTATCTTCATTTAATAGAAGATAACTATAATATACCCAATTCTTGAGTCCCTTATATTGTCCAGGTCAGACCTTTTATGATTAAGGATACTATTTTTTACAATTATTATCAATTCATATGATTTATAAGCTCCTCACCATAATGTGGGGTTGATTTCCGTTCCGGCTGGGCGCTTTGTAGCTGACGCTTTGCTTTCGCTACAGAAAACATTTGTTGCTGCCGCTTCGCTTTCGCACAGTTAAAACATTTGTTGCTGACGCTTCGCTTTCGCACAGAGCAAAGCTTCCTGGGGGCGTCCGATGAGCCGCTTGGGCCAACAGAT
>NZ_JBHZDH010000039.1:0-39121 GCF_042755925.1 Lysinibacillus sp. NPDC059133
TTTACTGCATAAGACAAAGTTGTATTATAGAGTGTACGGGCAATTTCAAAACGTTTTAATAGAATATCCTTTTGCCATGTATCTATAAGTAACTTGAGCTCTATAACAAAACAATCTTTCTTCCCTTTCGTCATTACCCGTCACTCCTTTCTTTTTTTGATTATTCACAATATACGACATAAACATATGTTCTATAAAGAAAAAAGCACTTCATTCCTCCCACCTCTGAAGAAGTGGGCTTCCTGAAGCTCAATTCTGTGATAAATTTCACTAGATTTGATCCAAATAATCTAATACTGAACATTCCGATTATTTGGTATACTTAAGAAAAGGAGGGGAAAATATGATTAAACAATCGGTTATTGAAAATGTACTTGAAGCTGCCCTTTCAACAGGTGGCGATTTTTCCGAAGTTTTCATCGAGGATAAGTTTGTCAATGAATGTACATTACAAAGTGGAAAAATTGAACAAAGTATTTCTGGACGTGACTTTGGCATTGGTATACGTATTTTTTCTGGTCTTCAGAGCATCTACACTTACACAAACGATTTTTCAGAGGAAGGCTTACTAGCAGCAGCAAAACGAGCAGCACTTGCTATTAAAGGTGGTGCTACCGGAACAATTCAACCACTAATAAAAGACATTATTACGCCTATTCATAACGTTATCATTCTACCAAACAGTGTGGAACATGCTAGAAAAGCAACAATCATGCGGCAGGCTAATGACATTGCTAGAAATTATGATGAACGTATTAGTCAAGTTAAAGTCCGGTATCTTGACGAAGAGCAGCATGTTTTAATCGCCAACTCAGAAGGAAAATTTGTAGAAGATACGCGTATTCATAGTCGACTTGCCATCCAGGCAACTGCCTCCGAGGGCAAAGAAATGCAAACTGGCTTCTATGGTCCTGGCGCACATGCAGGCTTTGAATTTATCGAAAATCTAGATTTAGAGCACTATGCTGGTGAAGCAGCACGTATTGCGGTCACTATGCTTCATGCCGATGAATGTCCTAGCGGAAAATTCCCTGTCATCATTGATAATGAATTTGGCGGTGTTATATTTCACGAAGCTTGTGGTCATGGACTTGAGGCTACTGCCGTCGCGAAAAACAATTCCGTTTTTGCAAATCGTCTTGGTGAAAAAGTTGCCCCTGATATTGTTACATATATTGATGATGGCACACTTCCAAACGAATGGGGTTCCCTTAACATTGATGATGAAGGGGAAAAAACGCGAAAAAACATCTTAATTGAAAATGGAATTTTAAAAGGCTACATGATTGATAAATTTAATGCGCGCCGTATGAATGCTGAACCAACTGGATCTTCACGTCGCCAATCTTATCGCTTCAATCCAACATCCCGAATGACGAACACATATATCGCTCCAGGCACTTCTACACCTGAAGAAATTATTGCATCTACCGAATATGGTATTTATGCAAAATATATGGGTGGCGGGCAAGTAAATCCATCAACTGGTGATTATAACTTCGCGGTTATGGAGGCTTATATCGTAAAGGGCGGAAAAATCGATCGTCCTGTACGTGGTGCAACACTTATAGGCAACGGAGCAAAAACATTGCAGCTAGTTGATCATGTAGGTAATAACCTTGCGCACGGTGCTGGCATGTGTGGATCAATTAGTGGTAGTCTTCCTGTCAATGTTGGCCAGCCAATGATCCGTGTTAGCGAAATGACAGTTGGTGGAACAAAGGGGGAATAATTGATGAACATTGCTGAATATCAAGAAAAACTACTAGATCAAGCGATAGAAGCCGGTTTTAAAGGAGCTGAAGTTTATTTTGAACGAAAAAGCTCTTTTCAATGTATGCTTTACGAAGGACAGATTGATAGCTATGAAACGTCTGAGGATGGAGGTCTCAGTCTACGTGGGCTACATAACGGAAAAATGGGGTACGCCTATACAGAAAAACTAGACGATGATTCGATGTCCTTTTTAATCAACAGTGTAAAAGCAAATGCAGACGTTCTAGATGAAGATGAGGGCATAGATATTTTTGAAGGCAGTAATGAATACACGCCACATGAATTTTACAATGAAGAATTAGAGACGATCGAAATTCCTGAAAAAATTGAGCTGCTACGTTTAATTGAGCAAAAAATTCGTGCCTACGATTCGTGCATTGTAACGCTTGATTACTGTATTCTTGAAGAATATACTACTGAACGTTCTTTAACGAATAGTAAAAACCTTTCCCTATCACATAAGGAGAACGGCCTAGTCATCTTCCTTTCCACAGTAGTTAAAGATGGTGAGGAACTGAAAACGGGTGGCTATTTGAAAATGACTCGTGATTTTCATTCTCTCAATGCTGATGAAATTGCTAAAGAAGCAGCCGAGGAAGCACTTGCGAATCTTGGTGAAAAGTCAATTCCATCTGGAAAATATCCAATCATCCTACGCGCAGACGCGGCAGCATCATTATTAAGTACCTTTATGCCGATACTGTCAGCTGAAAATGCTCAAAAAGACCAATCCTTATTAAAAGGAAAGGTTGGACAAAAAGTGGCGTCAGCGGCTATTACATTGCTGAATGCTCCATTCCATCCCGCCACTTTGTCTGGAGCAAGTTTTGATGGAGAGGGCGTTGCAACAAAAGAGCAGGCAATTATTTTAAATGGCAAGCTTCAAACATTATTGCATAATAGAAAAACGGCGAAAAAGGACGGCTGTAAGACAACTGGGCATGCACATAAAGACTCCTACAAAGGTACTTTATCTATTGCGCCCCAAAATTTATATATTTCGACTGGTAAGAAATCACAAGACGAGTTAATTAACTCGGTTACCGACGGAGTACTTCTTACAGATTTATCAGGGCTTCATTCCGGTACGAATACGGTTTCTGGTGATTTTTCAGTCGCAGCGAAAGGTTTCCATATTCAAGATGGCAAAATTGCATCACCTGTGAAGCAAATGACAATAGCCGGAAACTTCTTTGAGTTCTTAAATAATATCGAAGAAATTAGCTCAGAGCTTTACTTCCTACCAGATGGGTACGGCTCCCCTTCCCTCCTTGTGAAGGAGCTATCAGTGACGGTGGAATAAAACGGAAAAAGATGAGTCACATATTACAGATTAAGCTAGAATATATGGTACTTCTCGGCAAAGCTTTTCGCTAATCATTGCGACAAGCTTTTTGATTGCATTTGATCGGCTTTGATGGAGATATGTCCATCGGCCAACTTCTGATCCAGCTGTTCTAATGAAGAAAATCATCGTCCCTACATTACGATTCGTTTTATAATCTTTGAAATGTAAACCTCTTCATTCGTACTATGAATAATACGTCACTTAAGCGAGGTTACATTTATTATTTCATATAGGAAAACGCCCAATAAAGCTGATGGCATCACCTTCTCGGTTAAATTTTCTTATAGAGGTAAATATATGAAACTTTTTTGCCTATTGGTACGTACTAATTATGCAATGATGTCTATCATGCCAGATTAATATAGGAGGGGTGAAATTTATGAAGAAAATTTGGACTTTGTTTCTTGCAGCGATACTTATTGTACCGATATTGCTGCAGCCAACGACCGCTCAAGCGGCAAAGGCCATCACGATTTATGTGGACGGGGTTCAATTAAAGACCGACCAGCCGCCAGTGATGGTTCAAGGGCGCGTCATGCTGCCGCTTAGAGCAATCTTTGAGGCATTGGATGCATACGTAGATTGGGATCGAAAGAATCAAACCGTTACTGGGATTAAAGGAGGCACAACGGTAGTTCTCAAGATTAAATCGAAGGTAGCTACTATTAATGGCGAGAGAGTTACGCTTGATGTGCCAGCACAGATAATAAATGGCAGAACAATGGTGCCAGTACGCTTTGTTAGTGAAGCGCTTGGTCAGGATGTTGACTGGAACTCGTATAATCAGATAGTATCTATTAACTCTGACACTCCGAGCAATATCAGTATTTCTCCAGCGACCTATGTGTCGGTTAGAGATATTGGTAATCAAGGAGATGGGCGTGACCTGGAAGTTACCTACTCCAAATCGTCTACTGAATCACTTGTGGATCATTACCGGGTTCTCGTTGTGAAGGCTTCAAAAAGCTTTAATCAGGCGTCGGCCCTGAAGGTCTCCGCTTCAAATTATACGAAAGTATCACCTGCCGGCTCGGATCGTTCTATAATATTAACTCAAAGTTCGCGGGATGTGGACGGAGACTATATTAGAAATGACCAGCCTTATGTAGCGTATGTACTTGCAGTTGGAAAAGGTTCTTATTCCAGCGTATTATCGAAATCTTCTCAGAAGATTACCCTAACGAACATGTCTTCGGTTACAGAGGTAACAAATGTGAAAATTAGCGATATTAGCGATTTCGGCGATGGACGCGATATCTCGGTTAGCTTCACTCGTCCGCAGAATGACAATAATATCTCGAATTACCGTGTGTTTATCGTAAAGACTAAGGACGCTAACAATTTCAGCCTTACTAGTGCGAATAATTTATCTAGCAGTTACTATACGACAGTCAATAAATCAGGAAGCAATGGCGGTACGTTGTCAGGAACTCTGACTTCTTCTTCGCGCGACTCTTCCGGTGAATATATTAAGAACGGCGTACCTTATACAGCGTTTGTTCTGTCTGTAAGCAACACAAATTCAGCTGTTAATAAGCTGTCATCTGCTTCTTCGTCAGTAACACTTAATCCAAATACAGTGGCTACTCCTGTTATTACTCAAGTTGACGATGTCAACGACTATGGGGATGGACGTGATCTGCGAGTTAGCTTCAACAAAATATCCAATGAGTCTAACATCAGCTCTTACCGGATCTTTGTTGTAAGAGCTAGCAACTATTCGAACTTCACATTGACGAAGGCGAACAATCTATCCAGCACTTATTACACGCAGGTGAACAAGTCAGGCTACAATATTACTCAGGTTCTCTCTTCAGGCGCACGAGATACAGACGGTTATGCCATTCAGAATGGAGTCAGCTATCGTGTATTCGTAATGGCTGTAGCTACGAACTCAGGAAATAACGTATTATCGTCTGCTTCCAATGCGATTACACTATATAGCAGCAATGTAGGTGCAGTATCGAATCTCAATGCCAGCGATGTGAATGATTATGGCGACGGTCGTGATCTCTCTGTCTCTTTCACTAAAGCAGCGGATGAGTCTAATATTAGTCACTATCGCATTATGGTTGTGCCAACATCGTATTACAGTAACTTCAGTCTGTCGGATGCTAATAATGTATCCAGCAATAATTATACGACTGTGAACAAGTCAGGAAATAACAATTACGGGCTGACGCTCTCGGGAAATGCTCGAGATGTGCGCGGCAATTATATCACTGAAAGAACTAGCTACCGTGTCTATGTTCTCTCGGTAGGCTATGGCAATTATTCCGGCAGCAATGCGCTGTCCGCGCCAACGTCTACGATTACGCTCGGTAAGAACAACAATGTGCAGGCTGTAACCAATCTAAATGTTGCTGATGTAAGTGATTATGGAAATGGCCGTGATATAGAGGTATCGTTCACGAAGCCTTCCGATGAAACAAATGTCAATCAATATCGGATTTTTGTCGTACCGACAGCTTATTACAGCAGTTTCAACCTATCACAAGCCAATAGCAGCTCTTATTACGCGGTTGAGAGCAGGGGTGGGAATAGAACGGTAACTAGGACATTAGATAATGCCAAGGACGTACGCGGCGACAACATTAAAGAAGGCGTTGGCTATCGTGTCTATGTACTAACTGTAGCGAATGGAAATTCTTCAAGCGCCAATGCTCTATCTTCTGATTCGTCGGTGATTACGCTTACTAACAATAAAGCCGTTCAAGCGGTCAGCAATGTTAAGGCAAGCGATGTAAGTGATTTTGGAGATGGCCGAGATTTACTGGTATCGTTCAATCATGCATCTGATGCATCGAATATAAGCGAATATCGAATTATGGTTGTACCTAAAAATAAACCATTCAATGCTGTAATAGCAAGCAACATCCAATTTCCAAGCTATACTGCCGTAAGTACTTCCGGCAGCAATACTAGCCAGGTCCTTAACGATAAGGCAACGGATATAGATGGGAATTCTATCACTAATGGTACGCCATACAACGTCTACGTAGTGTCAGTTGGAAAAGGCAGTTCAACCGGCACATTTACATTGTCTAGCGCTTCGAATGAAGTTACGTTAACCAATTCTGCCGCAGTAGAAGCAGTAACTAATGTAAATCTTTCTACCGCGGGGAATACTGGCACATATAGTGATTTCAGGATTAGCTTTAATAAAGCAAACAAGGAAAACAACGTAAAAGAATATCGAATATTCATGGTTCCATCAGATAAAGTAGAAGGTTTCAAGTTGTCGTTTGCGGATTTGGTCGTTGCAAACAATTACACCTCAATCCGGTCGAACGATAATACTAGCGGTGTATCTTTAGCTTCAATGAATGATGTATATGGTAATGAAATCAATACGTCTATTACTTATCATGCTGTAATAATGACCGTAGCCAATTCAGGAAGTTCAAATGTATTATCTATACCGTCTAATCAGTTGAGACTTTCGCCTAAAAATGCTGATACCCCGACAGAAGAGGTAAAGTCTGCCCCATCTGACACTCAATCTTAAAAGAAAAGCAATACTTCTTCACAGAAGGGACTTCTCAATGGTGCTTCATGGACCATAAGAGGGGTCCCTTCTTGTTTTGAGCATTACAGCTCATTTGTCCTCAATATGAATGACTGGTCTAACTGGCAAAGGGAAATTTAGGATTAGGTGGACATAGATTCATGAAAAAGGTGGTTTAGTGATGAGTAAAATACAATTTGTTGAGGCGCAGGGTCCAAAAGTGTTTACCGAACGGCTGCGGAATATTGTTAAAGAACTGGGAGTCTTGATCCTCTTCGAAAAGAATCATCGCCCGGATCTTATGCTGGAATATACCAGTAAGAATCCGGGCGATGAGGTTTATATTGTCTGATTCAGGCTGAAGTATTTGAGCTGATGAACTTGGCCCAAGGTGTACTAGGTAAGATTGTGGTCAAAACTGAGCACCCTTACTTCATAAAAGAGACTCGCTTTTTTATGCATAAAACTATTTCGATAAATCAATTTTTTTATTTAATAAATAAATAGTCATACCACCAACAGTCATTGACAATAGCTCTCCGATTCCAACCGTAAACCATGTTGCCCAAAACGGAAGATCATAGAGAATTGTTAATTGTCCTGCAACGGTGAACATTGATATAGCAAAAATCAATGCAGTTATAACCATTTTCACAAGATCATTTGTTATATTTTTCGTTACTCTTCGACAAAGAATTAAAACGAGAAATGTCGCAATTCCACCAATAGGTACATCTAATATCCACGTTGGTGACATGAAATTTGCGAGTACTACTCCTAGAGTCACAGCTAATACGTAGCGTTTGTTGTAGAGGGCCAGGTAGTTAAACATCTCCGATAGACGTAATTGAACTGCCCCAAAACTGATGACTGACAATAAAACAGTTACAGCCACATATAAAGCTGCAACGAGTGCCGTCTTTGTAAGCTCAGTTACAGAAGTACGGCTTGAATCTTTTACTATAGATGTATTCAATTTTATTCTCCTTTGTAAAATAGCACATCCGCTATTTTAGTAATAACTACGGCCAAAGGAAGAGAGCTTTTCGCCCTATCTGAAGTGCCGTAGTGCAAGCAGATTTTTGCTTACCTGCGTATTATATCAGAAGAATTTACGATTGAACAATCTTATTTCGTTAGCCAGCCACCATCGATTGGCATAATAGCTCCATGAATATAATCAGCAGCCGAACTTGCTAAGTAAAGTGTTAAATTCGCTACTTCATGTGGTTGTGCCCAGCGTCCAGCAGGCGTTTCATTAGCGACCCATTTGGCCATTTCCCCATCACCTTCAAAATCTGCCTTATTCATCGGTGTTTGAATGGCCCCAGGTGCAATGGCATTGGCGCGAATTCCTTCACGACAATAATCTAAGTCTAACTGTTTCGTATAGCCGACAATCGCATGTTTAGATGCTGTATACGCTGCACCACCACCGCCAGCAACAAGCCCTGCAATAGATGCCATATTAACAATGACGCCTGATTTTCGTTTTACCATATGGGGTAATACCGTATTCGTCACAAAATAAGTACCCTTAACATTGGTATTCATAATTTTATCCCAAAGCGCCTCATCTGTATCAAGCGTTTTTGCAAAGCCATCTAAAACGCCTGCCGTATTTAATAAAATATCTACCTGCATAAAGATTGAAATTGCAGCTTCAAATGCTTGCTCTACATCGTCCTTATTGCATACACTACCTACTTTATAAGCAAATTGTTCAGGGTATTGGTGATGTAGATTTCCTAACCCTTGCTCATCTAGATCAAACCCGAATACTTTTGCTCCATTTTCTAAAAATGCAATAGCTTGAGCTTGACCAATACCTGAAGCAGCCCCCGTCACAAATACCGTTTTACCCTTATATTCTTCAAACGTCATTGATCTCTCTCCTCTAAAAACAAAGAAACCACCTCATTTGAGATGGCTCTTCCGATTAATTAACAATTATCCAATCTTCCGCTAATAAATCACAGACTGTCGGTGTAAACATTGTATAGCCCTCACCACGTACATTAATTAAAAAGTAAGGATTCAAAGCCTCGCCATCATGTTCGCTTTGTCCAACAAGCTTCACATATAATTCAGCACCGCCCCAACCTTTACGAATTACTTTTTCTCCCGCTTTCAAGCGTGGTAAAACCTCTTCAAACGTCATTTAAATTCATCCTTTATTTACATTCTTTATCAGATTAGTATACTGGAATTTATGAATGTTTACAACCTGTACTACTAATATAACTTAGCCCTCAAGCAAAACCGTATAAAGTATTTGTTGCCCATTTATTTCTGCAATGATTGTATAAATATTATTATCATTTGTAGAGAAAATCTTTGTTCCACTTTCCAGTTTAGTAGCATAAAAATCTTTGAAATTTTTAGAGGAATTTGTAGTTTTAATAATTTCCCCTATCTTCTCACACTTCGTATATTCTAATTGTTTCATCGATCCCAAGCTTGTAGCGTTAATATAAATCAAATTATTATACTGAAGAATATCCGCTTGATAATGTTCTGTAAGAATAGATTTCGCAGTGGGATTAGTAATTATAGCCGGTGTACACCCTACCAATACTAATAGTAGTAAATTACATATGAGTATTTTCCTCATAACTTAACAAACACCTTCTTTTTAAAACTACTTGGAACAACTAGAGCTTAATTCAATTTCATCAACATCGCCATTCTCTTACGTTGACATTTCAAACCTTCCGTAATTTTCTCTACTCACCACGCAAACTATTAATTTTCTTTTTCATTTGCACTTGCTCCGTCTTTACTTCAAGCCCATTCTCCGTCAAATAGCTCGTGGCTGGATTACTTGCTAAAAAATTAACTGTTTTCAGTTTTACTTTGTGTCTTGTAATGCTTGCGATAAAATGTGGAATATGTTCAACATTGCTATCCCCCAATAGCTCTAATTGATAAAGAACTATGCTGTCGATGGCTCCCTCCTGATCCCATACAGTTCTATATAACATATAACCAATCGCTTCATTATTCTCGTTATAAAAAACTTTAGCTTCTCCTTGTTTATTACTGTGCCAGCTACATTGCCACGGAACATTGTCCTGATAAAAAGATAAATGCGATAGCTGCTCTGGCCGAATAGTTTCCACATGAATTTCGATTGGCTTCTCTACTTTTGCTTCATATTCACCACTTAAAAATAACAATTGATTTGTAATGGTATAGCCATACTTCTCGTATAACGCAATTGCTACTTTATTCTCTTTTATAGCTTCAAGCGTTGCAACTTCCACATTCTCTCTTTCATAGATGGCGATGGTTTCTTCCATTAAAATACGAGAAACACCTTTACCGCGATAGTCTGGAGAGATACCTGTTCCTCCATTCCAAGATGTTTTCTTACCATCCATTAATCTAAATCCATTTAAAACAATACCAACAGGATTATTATGTTCAAATGCGACGATTGATAGCTCTGGTGATAGACCTTCACCATCAAGTCGGTTTAAAAACACCTCTTCATTCATTTCTATTTGTACAAAATACCCCTCAAAGCCTTTATTCCAAGCTTTTAAAATTTCCGCTAAAGTGCACTGTGAGACTGTTTTTATTTCCATGCTTTTCTCCCATCCCTAGCTTAATTAGAGATACTACCTAAAAGTGGTAGATCTTCTAAAGTTAGTTTTTTTATTATTTCATACCCATTTCCAGGACCATTTGGTTTCACAATAACCATTCCCATATTAGAAATCTTCCCTAATCCAACACCTTCGGGAAAGCTATGGGCAACGATCACTTGGTTTGTACCCTGTGGTGGCTTTCTTTCTAACATCGATTGCAGATTTGATAATATATTTGTTTTTTCAACTAAAGGAATATTTCCACCCAATTTATAAATTTCATATCCAATTGAGTCAATTTGGATATAAGAATAAGGAAATGCAAGCTGTGCCGTTTTAATTGTACGACAAAAAGGACTTACGACTATCGGTGAACTAATCGGAATTTGTAAATGGCGTAGCATTTGTCCAAAGTAAACGGCCTCCCTTCGCCCAAATTCAGACAAATTTCTTTGAGTAGCACAATCTTGGAAGTTTAAATATGGTTGATCTACTCCGACAGTTGCTTGACCATGCCTGGTATACAAAACAAATCCTCCCTTTTTCAATAAATCAAGGATTGATTTATCCAAATATTTCAACTCCCCCTAATAGAATACCATCGATTATTAGTACTATATGAAATGAATGACTCAAAAAATGTAAAAGTGAAAGTTGAACTGCTTTTCGCATAGTGAAGGAGTTATTTCACTGGCAAATATTTCACTTTGCCGATAGCGGACTTAGTTTTAAAAAAATAAAAAAACTTCCTAAATTTTCTGTAGGAAGTCCAGCATTGAACAAAATTCTCGTGGAAATATTCGTTAATATTGTAACGCTTTAAATGAAGGTGATTTCCGTTCCAGGTTTCTCGCCTTCGCTAAAAAACACTTCTTGCTGAAGACGCTTCGCTTTCTCACAGACATACCCCTTTACGGAAGTTTCGTTTTTCACTATAAATTAAAGTAACATGCCATATGAGGGATGTTTGATTGGAGTGGAGGCTGGGCGACTCCTTGGGGATTAGCGGTAGAGGAACGAAGGCTAAAAGCATCACGTCCTGTGATAACGCCTTCGTGACCAACATCGGTGCTGTTGCCGCTGCCGCTTCGCTTTCGCGCAAAAAACATCTGTTGGCCCGAGACCCTGCAGCGAAGCGGATGTTTTCTGTGCGAAAGCGTAGTGCTAACGTAGCGGTAGCAAATGTTTTATCTGTGCGAAAGCGAAGCGGCAGCAACAAATGTTTTATCTGTGCGAAAGCGTAGCGACAGCAACAAATGTTTTATCTGCGCGAAAGCGAAGCGTCAGCGACAAAGCGCCCAGCCGGAACGGAAATCAATCCCACGTTTTGCCGAAGAGCCCTACTTTTATTTCATTAACAAAATAGTTTATCCACCAAAAATAAAACTTCCTACAATTTTTTGTAGGAAGTTTCGAAATTTACTTTATTGGAATAGTTACTATTGCGGTTGTCTCTAAATGTTTTGATGAATCGATAGTAATTTGACCGTCGTACTTATTGACTATTTCATTCACAATAAATAAGCCTTGCCCTCTTATTTTACCACTTTCTGGTTTCTTTGTGGAAAATCCTTGCTTAAATATTTGCCCTGCTTCTGCAATATTTGGTCCAGTATTTGTAACCTTAAATATATATTGTGTGTCATCTGCTTTACAGCAAATTGTAATTTTACGTTGTTCTTCAGGTAATTCATTTGCCGCATCAATTGCATTATCTATTAAATTCGATAAGATTTTGATTAAATCCGTTGTTTTAATTTTATTAAATTCATCCTGAGTGACTGTGAAATCCATTTCAATATTATGATTTTGTGCCGTTAGTTTTTTCGTTTGCAATAAAATCGACAAGCCAGGGTGATCGATATTTAATTTGAGAGAATTAATAGCCTGAACCTCTTTAGACAGTGAAGATAAATATTGTTTTGCCTGATCAGGTTTGTCTAATTGTAAAAATCCATGCAATACTTGTATATGATTTGTGAAATCATGTCTTAAAGAGGACACGGACGTGATTAAAGTTTTAATTTCTGCTTGATATGTATCTTCTGTCGCTTCAACTTCCTCTACCACTTCTTTTTGATACCATCTCTGTAAAAAGAAAACAGAGCCGATCACGATTAAAATGAATACACCATTAAAAATAAAGATAAAAAGATTGTCTTCGACCACTTTTCCCTTAATGCCATTTAATGTGTCTGCACTAATATCAATGCCTAAGTATGCAATAACCTCCCCTGTTTCATCCTTAATCGGTGCACCAACAGTTAAGTAGGAGCCATGTACAGAATCTTGTATTACTTCTGTTGCAAATGTTTCTCCATTATAAGCTTTTTGCACTTGTGTCTCGGGTACTGTACAGTCCATTCCGATATCAAAGCCTTCAACATCACTTGGTAAACCCATAATCATTGCTATGGAGACCTGTGGATTAACAATATCTAATGTATAAACATATAAAGCACCTAATTTTACTCTTGCATCATTTAAGTAGCTTCTCAATTGCCAATAATAATCGTTTTTCTCGGGGTTATCTAAAAATTGTTTGTACGCCTCTACATCAATTAAAGATGCAATAGAAATAGCCGCTTCCAGACTTTGGTTCGCTATTGACTCTTCTACTGTCTTTTTCATTTTTATATAGGAAATAAAAATGTTTAAACTTGTAAACAATACTAATAAGAGAATGGATAGTATTAAAATTAGTTTTATTTTTCGTTTTTTCATACAAACTGGTACTTCCTCATCTATAGACATGAATAATGTCTTAATTTAATTGTACATAAAAAATCGTTAGTCTTAGTTGACATCATATCAAACTTCCATCCAAGGAAACAATTTCATATCTAACAACCCTATTATACTACAGTAAACTTCTTTTTTTATGGTTGTTTAAAATTCATCATTTGCGTAGTGAACCATTCTTCCTGTTGTAATTCAGATGAAGGCCGTAAGATATTTTAGAGAACTTTGAACAACAATGGCTATATACCCCTATACATTAATCTAAAACATACTGTTCCAAATACTATTCAGGATTCTTCGCCTCTCTAAATAAGAATATTAGTTCTTAGTTTATCATCACAAGCAAGTTTTGACTATCACCAACCAACATTTATCTCGTCCTACTTTTTAGACTATATTCTTCCCATCTTTGAAGTGGGAGTCTTCTGTCGGAAAATGATAAAAAGATCAGGCCAATAAAAACCTGATCTCTTCATTATAAGTATTTATTTTTTCCTACTCGATGTCTTTGTCTCATCCTGTACATTTAAAAATTTCGGTCGCTTACGATAACCCGAAGGAGATAGGCGAACTAAAGATTTTTTAATGTCCTGCCAATCTAAATCTGCTCCCATATTTAAATACGGAACACCTAATACTCGCATATTTGCAGTATACATAAGTATGAAAAACACCGAAACGAAGAATCCAAATAACCCCAAAAAGGCAGATGCTAAAACGATGATTATCCTGAGAATACTCATCGCTGTTACGATAGATTGATTGACGAGTGTAAAAGCTGCAATGCTTGAAGTAGCTATAACTACAATCATGGAAGGGCTCGTAACCCCCGATTTAATCGCTGCATCTCCAATAATTAACCCCCCGACAACGCTTATGGAACCACTGATAACATTGGGAAGATGTATATTTGCTTCTCGAAATAATTCAAACATAAAAAGCATCATTAATGTTTCAAGAATAGTTGGAAATGGGAGACCCGTTCTTGATTCAACAACTGTTGCCAATAGGATGGATGGCAATTGCTCTTGATGATAGGTTGAAAGTGCAATCCAGAAACCTGGTAAAAGTATACTTATTAAGATAGCCACTATGCGTAGTAAACGCTCCATAGAGCTTACAATAATCGGATACTCGTTATCCTCACCGGATTTAAAAAGTAACATTGAATTGGCAGGTGTAATAATGGCATACGATACACCATCAACGATGATGATAATGCGCCCTCTACTTAAAGCTTGTACAGCAAAATCAGGACGTCCAGTATAATCATGTCTAGGAAGAATTTTAGCACTCTGCTCAATTCTTTCCATCAATAAATCTCCACTAAATACAATATCCGTATCAACTCGCTGCAGCTGTAATTTTATTTTCTCAAGCATCTTTTTATTTACGACATCTTCAAAATAAAGTACAGCTACGGTTGTTTTGGATCTTTTACCAAGTTCATATGTCTCAACACTTAATGAATTAGTCGGCAATCGTTTTCGTATTAAAGCAATATTGATAAAAACATCCTCAATAAAATCATCTCTCGGACCTTTGACAACTAATTCAAGAGTTGTTTCTTTAGGCTCTCGATTTGGTTTTTTAGCGATATAACTCGAATACAGCAAATTCATATCTTCGAAATAGAGTAAAACATGTCCTTTATAAACTCTTGTAATGGCATCATCTTTACTTGATATTTTCTGAAGATGAGGAACGCGTAAATTGTTTTGTATATGTTCTTCTAACATTTCCTCCGATGTTGCAGTAAATAATGATTGAACTCGTTGCACAATAACGGTCTGCAGTAACCGCTCATTAATCATCGCTTCACATTTTATCAAATGTACTTTATGTTGCTGAAAGAAATACTCTTGGAATATCACATCAGCAGAGCGTTGAAATAGTGACTTCAAAGATTTCAAATTTAACTCTTGTTCCATTGAAGAAATATCCATCATCTCCTACTGAACCAGCTCCAAATTAGTACATTTATGAGTAATAACATAAATACACTTACGGATATTTTCCCCATGCTTTTAAAAAATATTCAAGAATATATGCTGTTTAAAATCTTTATCAGAATAAATTAGCTAAGAAATTCCCAACCTATTATTAGGAAAGATTTATCCAATCAGCTTCTTTAAATTTGCCATTTCAATAGCAGACATTGCTGCGTCATAACCTTTATTTCCTGATTTAGTCCCTGCGCGCTCAATTGCTTGTTCAATATTTTCAGTAGTAACAATGCCAAAAATAACAGGTACATTTGTAGTTAGTGACACATTTGCAATTCCTTTTGCTGATTCATTACATACATAATCATAATGTGTTGTTGAACCACGAATTACCGTACCTAATCCAATAATTGCATCATATTTCTTTGTTTCAGCTAACTGTTTCGCGATGAATGGAACTTCAAATGCACCAGGAACCCATGCTACGTCGATAGAAGTCTCATCTACCCCATGACGCTTTAAACCATCTAATGCACCGTCTAATAATTTACTAGTAATAAATTCGTTGAAACGACCTACTACTACTGCTATTTTTAAATCCGTACCAATTAATTGCGCTTCAAATGTTTTAACCATTTTTAATCTCTCCTCTTTTATTTTGTCTAATCATCATAACGTGGGGTTGATTTCCGTTCCGACTGGGCCCTTTGTTGTTGCTGTCGCTACGCTTTCGCACAGATAAAACAATTGCTGACGCTTCGCTTTCGCACAGAGCAAAGCTTCCTGGGGGCGTCGGGCTAACACGATGTTAGTCACGAAGGCGTTATCACAGGACGTGATGCTTTTAGCCTTCGTTCCCCTATTGCAAATCCCCAAGGAGTCGCCAGTCTCCACTCCAATCTACCTATATACATAGAGTACGTTTTAACAAATATCATTCCAAACTTTTGTTGATGATCCTTTATATTGTCAGTGTATTTTCTTCCACTATTTGTTGACGACGATATGTTGCCAATGCTTCTATGGAAATCATTTTTAAATGATGTTGTGCTGCATATTTAACAAGGTCATTAAAGCGTAGCATTTTGCCATTGTCGCCCATAATTTCACAAATAATGCCCGCCGGAATACTATGACAAAGCTTGGCCAAATCAATTGTAGCCTCTGTATGTCCTCTACGCTCTAATACACCGTTGTCCTTTGCTATTAACGGAAATACATGGCCTGGTCTACGAAAATCTGAAGCTATTGCTTGTGGTTCTAGCATTTTTTGTATAGTCATTGCCCGTTCAAAGGCGCTAATTCCAGTTGTTGTGTCAACATAATCTATACTTACGGTAAATGCCGTTTGATGATTATCTGTATTCACACTAACCATAGGGTTTAATGCTAATTTTTGTGCGAGTTGCTGTGAAATCGGCGTACAAATAAGACCTCTTCCATAGGTCGCCATAAAGTTAATCGTTTCAGGGGTCATAAATTCCGCAAGTGCTAGTAAGTCCCCTTCGTTTTCCCGATCCTCGTCATCTACTACAATAATCATCTTACCTTGTTTTAAATCCTCAATTGCTTCTTCAATCGAATGTAGCAATATCGCCACCTCCTGTTAGATAATGTTGTATCAATTATGCCTCGGTATAATTGTCGCTGTCGCGCAGATAAACAATGCGTCCGGAATCGGCTTTGTGCTTAGGCCTGCAAATGTTTTTTGTGCGAAAGCGTAGTGCTAACGCAGCGGCAGCAAAAGGTTTTGTCTGTACGAAAGCAAAGCGTCAGCAAAAGGGTTTTATCTGCGCGAAGCGTCAGCAAAAGGGTTTTATCTGCGCGAAGCGTCAGCAAAAGGGTTTTATCTGCGCGAAGCGTCAGCGGCAACAGCATGATGTTGGTCACTCAGTCGTTGCCACAGGACGTGGCGCTCTTAGACTGAGTTCCTCTATTTCAGAGGATGTTTGGACTTCGCTGAAAGAAGTTAAAACCCGTTTTGTGCTAAAAAATCTCTTGTAACGGTCGGTGGTTCCTGTCCACGCTTTAGTTGATGCAAAATGTATTTCCCTACTAAATCGGTTTCTACATTGACGAGGTCACCAATGTTCTTCTTACCGAAAATTGTTTCCTTGTATGTGTGGGGTATCAATGATACTGTGATACCGTTTTTCTCGACATGAAAGAGTGTTAAGCTCGTTCCATCTATCGTGATGGAGCCCTTTGGAATACAGTAGCTTGTTAACTCCTTTGATAGCTCTATATCAATGTAGACTGCGTTTGCTAACGGCCGCTTTCTCAATATTTTCCCTATGCCGTCTACATGTCCGGATACAAAATGACCACCGAATCGCCCATTAGGTGACATTGCGCGCTCTAAATTTACCGGATCTCCAATTGCTAGCTGCTGTAAATTTGTTGCTCTCACCGTTTCAGGCATGACATCCATCGTAAGCTCCTGTTCATTAAAATGGATCACTGTTAAACAAACACCATTGACCGCGATACTGTCCCCGAGCTTTACATCCTCTACCATTTTCTTTGAAATAACGGTAATTTTCATACTTTGCCGATCGCTTTGCAAGGTTTTTACGGTACCAATATCCTCAATAATTCCTGTAAACATTTTTTCACCCGCTTTCATTCATTGGTCTAAGCAGTTCTCTTCCGCTATGGGAGGCCTATCCGTCTGCTTAACCAAAAATTACTGTTCAAACAAAAAACCCCTTTGATTAAAGGGGTTTGGGAGTTCATATAAATAAGACATCAACAAATAAACCTTTAGGATACAATATTTTTCCATAGGTCGTCATCTCATCGTTCTTCTCCCATCCAGACTATAACTGTCGGTTTTGGATTTGCACCAAATCAGCTTACGCTCACGGACTTTGAATTACTTCATCACCGCCGATTGGGAATTTCACCCTACCCCGAAGAACTACTGTTATTCAATTCGTTAGCTAAATAAAATCAATTTCGCCTTGGCGTAATTGCGTCAGGAGGCTTTAGGCCAACAGATGTTTTTTGTGCGAAAGCGTAGTGCTAACGCAACAACAACACGATGTTGGTCACTCAGGCGTTTTCACAGGATGTGAAGTTCTTAACCTGAGTTCCTCAGTAAGTGTCTAAACACCCACTGAATGAAGAAAAAAAAACTCCCCAACTTAAACGATGGGAAGTAGTTTACATAAAAGCATACTCAAATAGACCTTATAAACTCAAGTGAATTTAAAAAGCTCATACTTTTACCCTTCTCCCATCCAGACTATAACTGTCGGTTTTGGATTTGCACCAAATCAGCTTGCGCTCACGGACTTTGAATTGCTTCATCACCGCCGATTGGGAATTTCACCCTACCCTGAAGGATATTTTTATTTAGCTATTTCTTACGATAACACTATTTTATTTTATTATCCAGATAATTCTTAATAAAATTTTTTTCTAAAATTATTTCGCTGTCGTTGCGTTTTCAATATCACTACATCAATTATGCCTCGACATAATTGATTTTAGGAACACACCGCTAGCAATTTTTTTGCCTAGTTTCCGTTATTATTCCGCCATTAACATGTATACTTGACCAGTGACAAAGGATGAGTCAGCGGATGCTAAATAAATATAGGTAGGTGCAAGCTCAATTGATTGCCCCGCTCGTTTCATTGCGTATCTGAGCCAAATATTTTGACATATTCAGTTGGTTAACCAGAGACAGTTAACGGCGTCCAAATCGGCCCTGGGACTGCATTCATACGGATTTCTTTACGCACTAATTACAATGATAAAGACCTTAAATAACACTAATTTAATAATGCTATAACTAATTTAGGTCGCTAAAAGGCATATTAACAGTATTATTTAATTAAGGAACCTCTTTTCAATTAGCACGTTCTTTATACATGGCACTTTTTTACTCTGCTTGACAAAAAAAAAAAAATCATAGTAATATTGTGAGTCATTGTTCATGTCAACTCTAACAATGAACACAACGTATATGATTAAATTCTCTTCCCTCATTGGAGGTTTTTTTATTGCAAAACATCTTGAAAAAAAAATCGTATAACAAAGTTATATTTTATACCTTTATTGCCATTTGCTTTATCGCCTCTGTTTTTTTCGTTTATCACAACGAAGCATTTTATGAGCGTCCAATTGCAGAAGTTATAAAAACGGAATTAACTGAATCAAACCCTGTAACGGATATGTATGAAAATGATGATCATTTATATACTCAGCTTATTACAGCTGTATTAAAAAATGGTGAAGAAAAGGGTATGCTTATTCATTTTATTAATGAGTATTCAGCATCCGGAGCCTTCGATCAGGAGTATCAAGTTGGAAATAAATTATTTGTTTCCATTAAAGCAAATACAGACAAGGATGGAGATTTAACTGGGACTATTTTAGACGTGAAACGTGATCAGTTCGTCTTAATAATAGCGTGGATTTTTATTTTTGCTTTGCTGATTGTTGGTAAAAGACAAGGATTATTTTCAATCATCAGTTTAATTGTAAACTCCCTTGTATTATCTTTCGCCTTGGATTTATATGTACATTCAACTATAAATTTGATATTTATAAGTGGGGTATGTGTTCTTTTATTTACGATCATTTCTTTAATTCTCATTAACGGCTTGAATGAAAAAACATATGCAGCGATTGTTGCAACACTTTTAGGAACATTTATTTCGTTATTAATTAGCTTTTTAGTCCTGTGGTTTACATCCGAGAATGGGCTTCGATATGAAGAGATGCAATTTTTAACACGACCTTATCGAGTGATTTTTATGGCTGGGCTATTTATTGGGGCATTAGGGGCTGTAATGGATGTCTCCATCACAATGGCTTCTTCTATGTTCGTATTATTTGAGCAAAACCAAGATATTTCTGACCAAGCTTTAAAAACTTCTGGAATGGATATCGGGAAAGACGTTATGGGAACGATTACAAGTATTTTGTTCTTCGTTTATATTTCTGGCTCATTTCCAATGTTAATTTTATATTTGAAAAATTCTTATCCATTAGGGCAAACACTTTCCATGAACCTTTCGTTAGAATTAGCTCGTGCCCTAGCAGGTGGAATTGGTGTTGTCTTAACGATCCCCATTAGTCTTTACACTTCTATTTTTTTCATTAAACGAAAGAGGGCAAAATAATGAATGTATTAGTATGGTTAACAGCCATTTTATTCATATTGATGATCGTTATTGGTGGAAAAAAAGGAATACGCTCTTTTCTATCTTTATTTTTAAACTTTGGAGTACTCTTTATAACAATTTTTTTAATGACCAATCCGAAGAATAGTCCTGTTATATTAACGCTCATTGCCTGTACCGTCATAAGTTGGATTAGCTTATTTTTTATTAATGAAATGAGTAGTAAAACGATGACTGCTTTCATTTCTACGATGATTACGATTGTAATTTTATTACTTTTTATTGTGTTTGTAACGGAGAAATCAATGATTCGAGGATTTGGGGAAGAATCCGCAGAAGAAATTAGCATATTTTCACTTAATATTGGCGTCAATTTTGTACAAATTGGAGCTTCCGTTATTATTATGAGTACAATTGGTGCAATTTTGGATGTTGCCATTTCCATTGCCACTTCCATGCATGAGATTCTTCACCATAACCCGTTAATAAGCAGAAAAAAATTATTTACATCGGGTTTAAGCATTGGAAGGGACATTTTAGGTACAGATACAAATACATTATTTTTCGCTTTCTTTGGTGGATATTTAAGCTTGCTCATATGGTTTAAAGATTTATCTTATTCATTTGGTGAAATCATTAATTCTAAAGTATTTGTCACTGAACTTATTATGATATTCTGCGCAGGCATTGGAATCGCACTTATCATTCCTATTACTTCCTCTGTAAATGCCTATTATTTAATAAAAAAACGAGAAAAAACTGAAAATGCTTCATCCTAGACCTTACCTGTCATCCGTTTCAATATCAACGGGTGATAGGTATTTTTTAGTCCATAAAAAATTTATAGATGATTTATTTTTTACTGTTTATTCTTCTTTTCGTTATTGAATTTCACGTATTCCCCAGCACAATATTTCCAAAGAAACTGTCTTGCCCCCTTTAGAAGAAAAATTATCCCCTCATTTAGTAAAAAATTGCTCATCAAGAGTTATTTACAATACGCTGTTTCATATCCTGTATAATCATGTCATTTTTTTAAGTATAGGCAGTAACATTTTCAAGAAAAAAACGTCTTTACAATTAGATGATAAAGGAGAAAATTTGTAATGAAATATATTATCTTTGATTTTGATGGAACATTGGCAGATTCTACGGCAGTGTTTACATCAGCTTGGAATACAATTGCGCAAAAATATAAGTTTAAAGGAATAGAGCTAAAGGAAATTGAATCATTAAAAAAATTATCTATAGCGGAACGAAGTAAATTATTCGACTTTCCTATGTATAAATTGCCCATGATTTTACCTCAATTTTATCGCTTGTATCGCCAGTCATTAAATGATGTTCATCTTTATGATGGCATGAAGGAAGTCCTGTTGGAAATTGATAAAAGAGGCTATAAAATCCTTATCATTTCCTCCAATTCACAGGAGAACATTTTAGAATTTCTAAAAATGAACGACATTCATTGTGTGTCAAATGTTCTTTGTTCAAACCGTATTTTTGGAAAGGATAAGGTGATAAAGAAATTTTTAAAAGACTCAAGCATTACACCATCAGAAGTTTTATACATTGGTGATGAACAAAGAGATATCGTAGCCTGCAAAAAAGTGGGGGTGCCTATTATTTGGGTTGGTTGGGGATATGACGCTATTGAAGTTGTACAACAAGAAGAACCCGAGCACAAAGTTGCTACACCACAAGAAATTTTAAATATCATATAATGAAGAGGATAATAGCGATTAAATTGCTATTATCCTTTTATATGTTAGGCTTTTACCTCGCTAATATGCATTAATTTTTCTGCTGCGCTGTTAATTCCTTTATAAGCATCGGTTAATTCATGCATACTCACAGAAAATTGCTGAGTAAACGTTGCGATTTGATTTGCTGATTCATTGACTTGATCAATAGATTGTTTAATGCTTTCTAATTGATTTGTAATACTATCGGCACTTTCCGTACTACTTTGTGACATTTTTTGTATTTCAGATGCTACTACTGCAAAGCCCCGTCCATGCTCCCCTGAGCGAGCAGCCTCGATGGAAGCATTTAATCCAAGAATTTTAGATTTCATAGCTAAATCTTTTACTAAATGAACAATCGTATTGATTTGTTGAATATCGCCAGTCATTGATTCTGAAAACTTGGATAGCTCCCCCAAGCGATTTGATACATCTACACTTGCTACTGCTAACTCTTCATTCGTTGCAGTCATTTCCTCAACAGAACTCGAAAGCTCAGTTGCTAATAAACGCATACCATCCATTTTTTCATTCGAAATAATGGCACTTAACACGCCGATTACTTTCCCACCATCAAAAATAGGCTGTGCAGATGCAATATACGCTATTCCAAATTCCTCAGAACCTCGCTCTTCCCTAATAAACTTTCCTAGGCTTAGAGACTTTTCAGTTGTTGTTCCACGATACTTCACTACAGGATCACCAACATTGATCTTTAAGTCCACTTGTTTACCTGGCTTGTAGGCAATGACCTTCTCCGCATCAGCAACTATAATACAAGCATCTTCTGGATATGTTACCTGGTAAAAATCGATAGAATCTATTGCCGCCTGTAGTTTTGAATGCATTATCCTTCCCCTTCTCCCATAACACGATTATACTGAAATTCCTCAATTTAACTATAGCATGACACCTAAAAAAAGACACCTTTAGCTAAAGTGTCTTGAAAAAACTACTATGACTTTTTCAAGATTTCTACATATTTTTCTGCTGTTCTTACCTCAACTGTAAGAGAGTTTTTACCATAGTTAGCTTTTATTAAAAAAGGTACATCACTGGTATTGTTGAATCTAAAATCTAAACCACCATAAGAAACTGTAGCGTCTCTTCCTTTCGGAACATACCCCACATCTAATGAATGGTGATGACGTTCTACAAATTTTACTGGTATTTGATCAACTGCATTAAATAAGGTTGAGGACGTTTGACAAATACCTCCCCCAATGCCCATCACAACTTTTTTGTTGATAATTTCTGGTGCGGGCTGATATCCATTCGCTTCGTCTCTAGGTCCAACGATTGTATTAAACGAGAAATAATCTCCACTTCCAACGATAACATTATTAATTGCCTTCGCAGAAAGCTCAATATTTTTATTTCTTCCTAAATCGCGGGTATTGAAATAAGTTGTATAGGATGCAACAACTACGTTTTCTAATAAAGGAATATCTTCTAAATAATATCCGCTTTCTGTAATATTAAGAGGCATCTCCACTTTACCACCAGTAGCTGATACTTCTAATATTCTCTCTACTAATTCACTTTCTTTCAAAACAATTAAAGGACTACCTTTCATTATTTTCCCTTGATCGTCCAGCTTATCGAGTATCATACGCTTATCATAGCCTGTCGTTTTTTCATTCCCTCTCGCCAAATCTTTTGCTAATTGCTCAATTTGTTTTGTATACGATTGTTTATCACTTTCATAGCCCATTTCTTTCGGTGAAATTGTTTGTATGATGGCTTTCGTAGAAGGATCCACAATTTCAACAATGACAGGCTCTGTTTGTTGTTGTTCAAAGGTTACTGGCTTTTTTAAATCCTCAGCTTTTTGCTCTGACTTTTGAATTTGTTGTTCTTGCTTTTTCTCATCCGCAAATTTCCCCTGACAGCCAACGAGCCCAATGGTACAAATAATACATAATGTGATCATCCACTTCTTTTTCAAATAAAACACCTACCCTATCGTCATACTACAGAGACATCTTATTCGTGTATTGCTGATAGTGTGTTTCATTTCATCATTTTTATTTGTTTATAAAATCAATTATGCCTCGGCATAATTGTTGCTAACAGCATGATGTTAAGACTGAGTTCCTTTATTTCAGCGGGTGTCCAAACACCCGCTGAAATAAGTTAAAAACACTCTACAAAGTTGAGTGTTTTTGTAGAGTACAGATGAAGGGCAAGGTACATCTTTTTATCAATTTTTTTAATTAGCAAATTTCACATAAAACCTATAGATTAATACTATATATATCCAATCATAAATAAAGATTGCAAGCGAAATAATAGTAATCAATGATGTTCTAAAATACAAATAGAAGCAAACTGCTGCTAACGCAGTACCGACCATTTTACAAACCGCTATGCCCATTGATTGTCCACTTAAATTCCCTCTTTGTATGAATAAAGCGATAAAAAGCCCTGACATCATCAGATTTTGGAAAAATGCGGCGTATATGCCTGCCATATCTTTGAATTCATGCATCATCGCTAAAATCGTGAAAAAGCTTACTATGAGTGTTATGAAAAAAGAAGAATAAAATACCTTTCTCGGAATAATTTTTTTATACTCCTTATAACCATAATGTAAAAATTGCATCAGAATGAAGATATCCAAAAGAAACCACAGGAACGTAAGGATCCTTTGCAAGTTATTTAGCGGATACATAAATGAAAAAATAAATTCCCATGAAATATTGGCACAAATTGCAGCCATAGGCATCCCATATCTCTTATCCTTTATTCCTTGTTTGATGATTAATATATATGTAATAATCCAAAAGAGCCACATGCCGAATTGGCTGATCAGTATGAATTTTTCTTGATTAATATTTACAAACTCCTTCCCTCTAATTATCATTTTTCCATACTATATGATGAAATCTATTCTTTATGTCAAAAGAAGTAGAAAGGATATGTGAATACTCAAGATCTTAAAAATCTTAAGAGTAAGCGCCTATACATTCATTAACCAATCATATATAGTAATACGAGGTGATGATATGAAAACTAAAATTTATTTTGATAATGACCAATTTATCGCAGGCACTACCTTAAAGGATGACATCGAGTTAGAACTAAACAATATGGCACTTCATACATGTGTGAATGAAGCAGATGTGCTGGAAAATCGAAAAAAATTGGCAACTACTTTAAACTGTGACCTAACTAATTTTATTTGCACGCAACAAACACATAGCGCTAATTTCCATAAAGTTATCATTTCTGATAAAGGACGCGGCGCTGAGCAAATGGAAACTGCCATTAGTAATACCGATGCACTTTATACAGTAGAGCCAAATCTACTTTTATGTAGTTTTACAGCGGATTGCGTCCCTGTCATTTTTTATAATGAAGTCAAGGGCCTTATTGGCGTGGTTCATTCAGGCTGGCAAGGGACTGTCAAGGAAGTAACATCTAAGCTTTTCCAACATTTGATGGAGCATGAGCATTGTAATCCACAAGATTTCCACGTACAAATCGGTATGGCACTTAGTCAGCAGAAATTTGAGGTGGATGCAGATGTTTATGAAAAATTCCACAAGTTAGGCTATGCTGAGGACTTAATGTATTACAATGCAGAAACAAATAAATATCATATCGATAATCAGCAAACTGTCAAAAAGCAATGTGAGCTTTCAGGTATTCCTTCTCAGCAGATTTTGATTGATTCAACGTGCACATATCTCAGCCCAGACGGTTTTTCTTACCGCCAAGATAAACAGGCTGGCAGACATTTAAGCTTTATTATGCGAAAAGAACAGTAGATTCGCCGGAGGCTTTAGGCCAACATGATGTTGGTCACTCAGTCGTTGCCACAGGACGTGGCGTTCTTAGACTGAGTTCCTCTATTTCAGGGGGTGTTTGGATACCCGCTGAAAAGTAACATTAATTCGCATTCAACTCACCACCTATAGAGGTAGGGGACTTCTGTAGCTGACGCTTTGCTTTCGCTACAAAAGAGATCTGCTGAAAGAAGTTAAAAGGGACAATCCAATTATTAATGGAGTGTCCCTTTTGTAGTGCTGTAAAACAAAATTTGGTGCTTTAAATAGGATAATTTCCGTTCCAAGCACTCTCTTTCCTATGGGCATGTGGCGAGCCAATTTCTCTGCTTACGTTGGTACGTCGCTACGTTAGCACTCCTCTATCGCACATATAACACTGCTGCTGTCGCTTCACCACTTTAAATTAGAGTGATATGCCAGAAGATACATACTTAGCGAAATGGTTGATTGGAGTGGAGACTGGGCGACTCCTCAGGGATTAGCAATAGAGGAACGAAGGCTAAAAGCATCACGTCCTGTGATAACGCCTTCGTGACCAACATCCTGTTGCCCCGACGCCCCCAAGAAGCTTTGCTCTGTGCGAAAGCGTAGCGTCAGCAACAATTGTTTTAGCTGTGCGAAAGCGTAGCGTCAGCAACAACAAAGCGCCCAGTCGGAACGGAAATCCCCCCCGTTCTGCAGAAAGGCAAAACCTTTATCACAAAAATAAAAAGGATGTATCTCATAATAGAAATACACCCTTTTATCATTATTTATTAACAGGACGATCTTTTCCAATTCTAAAAACATAATAGCTCATGATCACAAGAACTAAGAAAATAATTCCCACAATAAGAGAAACTCTAGTATCATCATTTATCCACATACCGATTAGTACCATTATTAAGAAGGCAATCGTTATATAGTTTGTAAATGGTGTAAAGGGCATTTTGAATGGGTGCTTGGAAAGTTGTTCACCTTTTATTTTTCTAAATCGTATTTGACTGATTAAAATAATAAACCACGGAACCATCCCTGGTAATACACTTGCACTGTATACATATACAAATAAATTTCCTGGTGCAATATAACTTAGAATAACGCCGATGAACAAACCAAGTAGCACACCTGCTGTACCGAATATTGGAACACCATTTCTAGAAAGCTTCGCAAAAAATTTAGGTGCTTGTCCATTCATGGCAAGCGTATATAGCATACGCCCAGCACTGTAAATTCCACTATTACAGCCTGACATCGCTGCTGTAATGACCACAAAATTTATAATACCTGCCGCAGCGGTAATTCCAACCTTTGCAAAAGTTGCAACAAATGGGCTACCAATCGTACCTAATTCATCCCACGGATAAACTGTTACAATGACAAAGATTGCCCCGATATAAAATATTAAAATACGCCAAATAATACTTTGGATCGCATTCGTTATAGTTTTTTGAGGATTTTTCGCTTCTCCCGCAGTAATCCCAATGAGCTCAACACCTTGATAGGCTGCAACTACTAATGATAACGCAAAGAAGAAACCTGTCCACCCGCCTGTAAAGAAGCCTCCATGATTCCAAAGGTTCGATAATCCGATTGCCACGCCTCCATTACCAATCCCAAAGAAAATAAGACCAAAGCCTGCAATAATCATTAAAACAATTGTCACAATTTTAATCATAGCAAACCAAAATTCAAATTCTCCAAAAGTTTTAACAGAAATAAAGTTGGCAACACCTAAAATAACCATTGCAATTAATCCCGGAATCCATGCAGGTAAATCAGGATACCAGTATTGCATATATGTTCCTACTGCTATAATCTCTGACATCCCAACAATAACCCATTGAAACCAGTTACTCCACGCAGTTAAATAACCGGCTAATGGGTGTATATATTTATAGCCAAATGTTGCATAGGAACCCGTACTCGGCTCCATATAAAGCATTTCTCCCATTGCACGCATAATGAAAAAAATAAATATACCTGCTATAGCATATGCAAGAAGCACGGAAGGCCCTGTCCACTGAATGGCACTAGCAGACCCCATAAACAAGCCCACGCCAATAGTACCTCCAAGAGCAATCATTTGGATATGACGTGCATCTAATCCCCTTTTTAATTCTTTATTTGCCACAAATTACGCCTCTTTTCGAAGTTCTTTCTACGATGAATTATTTTATAATAATAATAATAAATTCCTGTGGAAAACACAATTGTATTTTTAGGAAAAACACAATTTATCGTAATAAGACAAGGATTCTGAGCAGTTTTTGTTCTATTTGTATCTTCGGCTGTTCTATCCGTCACTTTGGCTGTTCTATCCGTCACTTTGAAGGTTCTATCCACGACTTTGGCTGTTCTATCCGTCACTTTGAAGGTTCTATCCACGACTTCCGCGGTTCTATCCGTCACTTTGAATGTTGTAGCAACAATTTTTATCTTGCTTTAACCGTGTACGAATCAATTTAAAGTAATATACGTAAAAAAACTCTATTTCATCAAATGAAATAGAGTTTACTTTGTTCCTACAATGACGTCTGTTCTTGGAGTTTTGCAGAGAAGTATTTGCGTGCATCGGCTGTTAGAATTTGTAACAAATTAACCTCATCTTGGCGCGCGAATTCTACAAACATTCCACTTAAATTTTCATAAACATATTTGATTTTAAAGCCATTATCTAAATAATGATCCACTTTTTTTATTTCCTCTGTGCTTTGTTGATGTTCTGACATGCAATCACCTCACCTTTCGTGAAAATCTAGGTGTTTAATTTTTATTCAGTACCTTTTATCTCTAACAGCGGATCTGGTTGTTCAACGATATTATCCTCATCTGGAACAACAGTTGGGGCAGGCGCTTCTTGTTGTCCAAATAGTTCATCCAAATTGTGTCCAGCTGTAATCCCTAAATATTTTGTATCACTTGGATCTGCAAGCTCAGCTTGAGGGTATTTTTTGAACCACCAATACTTCGCTAATACATAATATACAAGTGCCCCTACAAAGAATCCTACTAATGAAGAATAAGTGGAGAATATATTTGCCACTGCACCACCGATAATCCAAGCGATTAAACCAGCTAAGTTAAAGCCTTTCCAATATTTAAATTGACCATCTAATTCATAAAGTGCTTTTACATGCACGCGACGCTTACGGATTAAATAATAATCAGCATATAAAATACCAACGATTGCTGTTAAAATTCCCCCGATAATTAAAAGTGCATTGACTAACACATCAAATAAACTCCAAGGCTGTGCTAGAATACCGATTATGCCTGCAATAACAACCCCAACCCAAAACGGCACTTTAGGACCACCGATATTTGAGAAGATCGTTGCCGCTGGTATAACATTTGCAGAGGTGTTAGTTGACCATTGTGCTAATACAATCATTAACAATAAAATACCTAAAATAAAGCCACTTGCACTTTGCTGTAATGCATTGATAGGATCTGCAGAGGCAACGGCCATATAGCACACAGCACCAATTGTCACAATGAACGTATTTGTAACCGGCATGACGATTAATGAGCCAACTAGCTGTGTTTTATTGCGTTTGAACCAATTGCGTTCATTTTTTGGTGCTTTAAAGAAGCGTGAAAGTGAAGGCATATCGGCTGCTAGTGTCGACCAAAATCCCATATTCGCCATGATCACTACCATAAATGCAGTGAAGGCTGTAAATCCTGTTGTTGGCGCTTCTACCCACGTCCAAATATTTTTCCCTTGAGCTACTGCATTATCTGCCAGTGTATAATACATCCAGCATGAAATTAAAATAATTACTGGCGCTGCCAAATCTGCAAAGCGTTCAATAGATTTAATACCTAGCGATGTATTAAATAACTGAAGTGCTGCAAAGACAAGGAAACAGATAAACCAATTATCAAAACTAAATAATAAATTCAAAATGCCGTTTATAGCTAATGCTCCAAAATAAGTATTCAGGCCGAACCAACATGCAGCCGTTACACCTCGGACAAGTGAAGGAATATGTGTACCAAATGTACCGAACGGAGCACGCATATATACTGGGAATGATAAGCCATGTTCAATGCCAATATCACCAATTAGCGTCATAAATACACCAATTAAACAAGAGCCAATCAACGTTGCTAAAATCACCATTGGCAATGGCAAGTTTATGATTGCTGAGCCACCGATTGCAAAAGCCGCCAATACAATTGCCATTCCTATCCAAATTACTGCAAAACCAAATGTTCCAATATTTCTTTGTTGATGTGTCACTGGAAGTAAATCTGGGGATTTTAAATAATTCCCTTCACGTTCCATATAATCTCTCCTTTTTTTCCAATTTTCGTGACAACTTACATGAGGTATTCCTTCCTTCAACGAAAATGCTAAAGGAAGGTGGAATTTCAGTTTATTTGAAAGTTTTATTTACTTTGATAGACTACTAATCAGAGATTGACGTTCATTCCAAGTCATTGGTGGAACTGTAGATTTGCGTTCAACCATTGTAATAGCACCATCTACAGGACAAACGATTGAGCATAAATTACAGCCTACACAGTCCTCTTCCCGAACTTTCAGCATTGGGCGACCATTTTCTGAATATAAATCGATACATTGATGCGAAGTATCTTCACATGCAATATGGCATTTGTTACAGTTAATGCAAACATCGTTATTAATTTCAGCTACGATTTTATAATTTAAATCTAAGTCACCCCAATTAGAATATCTGGAAACTGAGCGACCTACTAAATCCATAACAGAGGCAATACCTTTATCATCTAAATAATTATTGAGTCCATCAATCATATCCTCAACAATGCTAAAGCCATGATGCATCGCCGCTGTACAAACTTGCACGCCCGTAGCTCCCATTAATATAAACTCAGCAGCATCTTGCCAGTTGGAAATACCACCAATGCCCGAAATCGGAACATTGATTAATGGATTACGGGCACACTCTGCAACCATATTGAGTGCAATTGGTTTAACGGCAGGACCACAATAACCACCATGTGCACCCTTTCCTGCTACATGAGGCACTGTATTCCATGTATCTAGGTCGACACCCGCTAAGCTGTTAATCGTATTAATCATACTAATAGCATCTGCTCCACCTCTTGTAGCCGCTTCTGCCGTTACTGTAATGTCGGTAATGTTTGGCGTTAACTTCACAATTACTGGTGTTTTCGCTGCCTCTTTCACCCAGTACGTTTGCTTTTCCACCAATTCAGGTACTTGACCAGAGGCAGATCCCATTCCTCGTTCCGCCATCCCATGTGGACAGCCAAAGTTAAGCTCAAGACCATCAACCCCTACATCTTCTACTCGTTTAACAATCTCATGCCATTTTTCTTGCTTCGGCTCCACCATTAAGGAAGCGATGATTGCGTGATGTGGAAACCTTTTTTTCGTTTCATAAATTTCTTGTAAATTTACCTCTAACGGACGATCCGTAATCAGTTCAATATTATTGAAGCCTGCTACTCTTTGTCCGTTAAAGCTAACAGCTGCAAAGCGTGAAGAAACATTTAAAATCGGGTCCCCCAATGTTTTCCATACAGCTCCGCCCCATCCTGCTTCAAATGCGCGTTGTACTTGATAGCCTGAATTCGTTGGTGGTGCTGATGCAAGCCAAAATGGATTCGGCGATTTGATGCCCGCTAAGTCAATGCGTAAGTCTGCCATAGTAGTTCCTCCCTTATGCAATCTCACTTGGTTTTATCAATTATGCCTCGGCATAATTGTGTCTGGAATCGGCTTTGTGCTTAGGCCTGCACGAGAGCCGACACGAGGTCGGTCATTTCGGTAATGCCACAGGACGTGGCGTTTTTACCGATGCAGGTCAGTTAGCCGTTATCGCATGGATGCGATGATTTTAGGCTAACATCCTCTGTGAACTCCTTTCCGATTCTGTGACATCCGCCGGAGGCTTTAACTTCTTTCAGCGGGTGTTTGGACACCTGTTGAAAAGTAGCTTAAATCTGAATTCATCTCACCACCTATAGATGTGGGAGACTTCCGCTGAAAGAAGTTAAACGTTCATGGATCTTGTATGCTGCGTCTTTTCCTTGCTGTACAGCTGTTACAACCATCGCCTCGCCCTGGCCATTTCCAAAGACGACATCTCCACATGCAAATACTTTGTCATTCGAAGTTCGCATTGTCGTTTCATCAATATCGACAACGCCATTTGTATGCTGTAAGCCAAAAGCTTCAATCAGTGACACAAAGCGTGTTTGCCCAATCGCCTTAATAACAGCTTCCACTTCAATAATAAAATTGGACCCTTCAATCTCCTCAGGTCTTTGTCGACCATCAGCACCCGCTTCACCGAGCTTCATTTTCACACATTCAATGCCTACGACCTCACCTGACTCATTGCCAATAATTTTTTTCGGTGCTGTTAGCCACTTAAACTCCACACTATCCTGCTTGGCAAATTCATATTCAAATTTGTACGCAGTCATTTCCTTTTGTGTTCTTCTATAAAGAATTTGAACATTGTCAGCACCTAATCGCACTGCACATGTAGCACCGTCAATCGCGGTATTTCCTGCACCGATGACAGCCACTCGCTTCCCAACAATATCTTTTGTAAGCGGTCCCATTTTTGTCTTTCTGACAAACTCTATTGCATCATGCACACCGTCTAAATCTTCTCCTTCAATGCCCAGACTTGGCACAGCTCCCATACCAACTGCTAAAATAACACTGTCATATTGCTCCAAAATTTCTTCAGCAGAAATATCAACACCGACAGTTATATTTGTTTTGATTTCCACCCCAAGCTTTTCGATTTGTTCAATTTCCCAATCAACGACTTCGTTTGGTAAACGGAACGACACAATACCATAGCTCCCTAAGCCACCAGCTTTCGATTCAGCTTCATAAATAGTGACCTGATAACCAAAACGACTAAGTTCACGAGCAGCCGATAAACCAGCGGGACCTGCACCAATAATCGCTACCTTCTGTCCATTGCTTTGCCCTTGCTTAAATAGCTGAGCATTCGTTTCCATTGCCCAATCTGTTGCATAGCGCTGTAGCTCTCCGATTTTAATTGGCTTTGTTGAGGAATTTAGCACACACGCCCCTTCACATAGTTCCTCCGTTGGACAAACCCTTGCACAGCTTGCACCAATAGGATTTGCTTCTAATATAGTCGTAGCAGAGCCCTTCATATTACCTGATGCAATTTTTTTTATGAAATTCGGGATTTGAATACTCGTAGGACAGGCTTTAATACATGGTGCATCGTAACAATAAAGACAGCGATTGGATTCCTCAATTGCCTCATTCTTTGTCATCCCGCTAGTCAATTCCATAAAATTACGTTTTAACTGTTGGGACATTGTATTTTCTTGATTCAGAGCCATTTCCACATCCCCCTCATATGTTCATTTTTTTCCTTCCTATCATGGCTCGTCACCATAATGTGTGGTTGATTTCCGTTCCGCGGGGCGCTTTGTTGCTGTCGCTTCGCTTTCGCACAGATAAAACATTTGTTGCTGTCGCTTCGCTTTCGCACAGATAAAACATTTGTTGCTGTCGCTTCGCTTTCGCACAGATAAAACATTTGTTGCTGACGCTTCGCTTTCGCGCAGAGCAAAGCTTCCTGGGGGCGTCCGATGAGCCGCAAGGAGTCGCCAGCCTCCACTCCAATCAACCTATATACATGGCATACGTTTGAATATATGTCATCCACAACTTTTGGTGATGAGCCTTATTAATTACACCATTGAAAAAAGAGCTACATTCAACATTCATCTCACCACCTATAGAGGTAGATAGTCTTCTGTAGCTAATTGAAGGTATTACGAAACCGATTGCTCTGTTCTCCATTCAAAGCAATCGGTCATAAAGTGAAACTTTAATCAGGGGGGTTTTCTTCAACCTCACTGATTATTAGTTGAACGAATCGGGCTTTTACTGGCAGTTTATCTCCCACCTAACTTCTTTGCTTTTGCTAAATTTTTTGCGGTAGGAGTATTACTGCCCGTTAATACGGGATAATGCTAAATGTTTAGTGCTTCTGCAGTTGTAGCTTTTAATGGACGTTTAATATATTGCCCGCTACCTAGTACACCAACAAATTCTTTATTTTTAATGACATATTCTCCACGTACTAGTACACTTACTGGCTCACCTGTTACTTCCCACCCCTCATATGGGTTATAATCTACGTTCATATGATGGGTTTTAGCCGAGATTTCTCGTTTAACCTCTGGATCAAAAATAACGATATCGGCATCAGAACCGATCGCAATCGTTCCTTTTTGTGGGAATAAACCAAATATTTTCGCTGCACTTGTGGAAATCATATCGACAAACTCATTGATAGAAATTTTCCCTTTTGCTACACCTTCTGAATATAAAATACTGAAACGGTCTTCGATAAATGGCCCACCATTAGGAATTTTAGAAAAATCATTTAATCCTAACTGTTTTTTACCCTTGAAACTAAACGAGCACTGATCAGAGCCAATTGTTTGTAGTTGTTTTGCTTTCAGAGCATTCCATAAATGATCCTGATGATATTTCGGGCGAAGTGGTGGGGACCAAACATATTTTGCACCCTCAAAACCAGGTTGCGCTAAAGCAGATTGATCCAAAGTTAAATATGGTGGACATGTTTCACCATAAACGTTATAACCTTTTTCACGCGCAGCAATGATCTCATCTACTGCCTCTTTACAAGTTACATGCACTACATAAAGGGTAGCGCCAGCAATATGTGCTAACTCGATTGCACGTTTTGTCGCTTCGCCTTCTAATTCAGCTGGACGAGTGAGCGCATGATAAATCGGCTCCTTATGACCTGCAAGTCGCGCCTCTTCTACAAGTTCATCAATAACAGAACCATTTTCACAGTGCACCATAACAATAGCACCAAGGTTTTTCGCTATTTTAAAAGCCTTAAAAAGGGTGCGATCGGTTGCTTGAAATTCTTTCGCATAAGCCATAAACACCTTTACAGAAGTAATGCCCTCCTGCTCTAAGATTTTTGGCAATTCGGCTTCTGTTTCAGGTGTTAAATCACCAATCATTAAATGGAATCCATAGTCGATGGCTGATTTCCCCTTCGCCTTGTCATGCCACTTTTCAACTGCAGTTGAAAGTTGATCCTCGCCAGCCGTTAAGCAGAAATCCAAAATAGTAGTTGTTCCACCGAAAGCCGCTGCAATGGTACCAGATTTCCAATCATCATCAGTCACAGTATTGTTAAATGGCATATCTAAATGAGTATGCGGATCAATCCCACCTGGCATCACGATTTTACCAGTAGCATCAATAATTTCTGCGCCCACGTCGGATAAATCTTTGCCTATTTGAACAATTTTTCCGTTTTCAATTAAAATATCTGCCTCAAAAACATCTGCAGCTGTTGCTACTCGTCCACCTTTAATGATTTTTTTCATTCTGCCCCTCACCCTTCGTAAAATAATGGAGAATACTCAATCATGACAATGTTAGGAAAACCCACCTTAATGTAACGTGTAGGTCTCCCCCATACTGAACTTTGTTTGCAGCGTCAACACTGTTTCAAGTAATACATCTGCTCCTTTCGCACAATCCTCAAATGTTGTTTCTTCTTCCTCGCAATGACTCTTACCCTGAATACTTGGTACGAAAATCATCGCTGAAGGAACAATACTTGCCATATATTGCGCATCATGCC
Organism: Lysinibacillus sp. NPDC059133; assembly: GCF_042755925.1. Lineage (NCBI taxonomy): Bacteria > Bacillati > Bacillota > Bacilli > Caryophanales > Bacillaceae > Lysinibacillus > Lysinibacillus sp. NPDC059133. The sequence goes on from NZ_JBHZDH010000039.1 coordinate 35,226, forward strand.
CCGCCCCGCTAAACATTCGATGAGCAGTATAGCCGAAGCTCTGACAAGCCCTTTCCACTTCATTACAAATATGAGTATCAAAATAAACTGTATCTCTCCCCCATAGCTTTACTGGCTTAATGCTACAGCCCATATCCTCTGTAGGAAGATTATTCAGTATGTCCTCTACCTTTTGCATGATCTCTGGTTTTTGATGACGTGAATCTATCGTAAATGTCACATTGTTCGGTATCACGGTATGAATATTTGGTGAAACATTCATTCGGCCAAAGGTAAACACTAACTGTTCATCGATTTTTCCGAGCTCTTCATGTAAATACGTAATAATTTTTGAAGATACGATCATCGGATCTTGACGCATTGTCATCGGTGTCGTTCCAGCATGATTGGACTGCCCAGTAACCGTAATTTCATAGCACACCATACCTAATACACCTTCAACAACGCCAATTTCCAACTGCTTCGCCTCTAGAACAGGTCCTTGTTCGATATGCAATTCGATATAAGCAAGAGCTTCCTTTAAACGATTATCTTGATCTCCCTCATAACCACTCGCTTGCAGTGCTTCTTTGAAACTAGTGCCATTTTTATCGACAGATTGCAGCATTTTTTCTTTTTCAAATTTAGCTGAGATGACACCAGAGCTCATCATTGCAGGATCAAAACGAGCACCTTCTTCATTCGTAAAATTAACAATCATTATAGGGATATCTAGCTCAATTTCGTTTTCCTTTAATGTCCTAATGGCTTCTATAGCCGTTAAAACGCCTAATACACCATCAAATTTCCCACCCTTTTCAACGGAATCTAAATGCGACCCCATCACAATTGGAGGAACATCCTTTTTCCCAGGGAGAATAGCATAAATATTGCCCATATCATCGACTTTGATGTCCATTCCTAATTCATCACAACACTCACAAAAATAGTTTCTTGCTAGTACATCCTCATTCGAAAGAGACAAACGAGTCACGCCACCATTTTTGGTAGCTCCAAATTGACTAAATTGTTCAATTAACTCTTGCAATCGTCTACTATTACACTTATACATATGCAAGTCCTCTCTTTCACAGTAGTTATACACATTCTATAAAAGATAAAAATTATGAGATATAGCTAGCAAACTAAAAAAATATGTGCATCTGCACATAATATATGATAAGTTATGTTCATAATAAGGGGGGAAAAAATGGGGACAATTCGCAAAATTGTAGAGGGAGTTCAATTCCCAATGCTAACATTAGTAGCTGGACATAACGGAACGTATCGAAGAGTTACAGGGATTAACGTAGTAGAAAGCATTGATTTAATTATGTTTTGTAGACCTAATGAATTAGTCGTGACTACAGGTATTAATTTATCTTCTGATGGAGATTCCTTAGAGCAGCTTGTAAAACTAGCTTTCTCTAAAAAAGTAGCAGGCTTTATTATTAATACTGGTCCTTATATTCCAAATACACCAGAATCAGTCATCTCTTTTGCCAACGAACATGATTTCCCTATTTTTCACATGCCTTGGAATTATCGAATAGCAGACTTATTAAAAACAACATTTCAATTTATCGCCAATCACCATCAAGAGCTGTCTATCGAAGAAAAGGTTCTTTATAACTTACTGTTTCACTACAAACAAAACGCCGACTACATTAAAGATCAATTAGCACTACTAGGTTTTCCACAAAGTAGGGAGCTAGCCATCATTTCATGTACAACAAATGGTGCACAAGCTAATATTGACCGTTACGAGGTCATGATCCAATTTGCATTTCAAAATAGATATAAACGCTTCTTAAAACTAAAGCATAAAAATCACCTCATCTTTTTAATCGACAGAGCACAAATCATTGCGCCAAATACTCCCTTCTCAAAAGTTGTTGAAGAAATTTACGACAAAATTACGCAAAAAAATGGTTACTTGGATATTATCATTGCTAAAGGAAATTATCATAAAGAGCTTGGAAATGTTCGCAAAAGCTATGATGAGTCATTAACAGTAATCCAATTAGCAAAGCTTCATAACAATCGTTTCCTATATAAATATAAAGAAATTGGTGCCTACAAAATTATCATGGCCGTGCAAAATCAAACATTAATCAAATCATACAGCCAAGACATCTTAGGTGTGCTTTATCGCTATGATGAATTGCATAGCTCAGATTATATACAATTTTTACGCATTTTTCTCGAGGAAAATGGTAGTACCCGTAGGATTAGTGAACGTCTATTTATTCATCGCAACACAGTACTTTATAAAATAAAAAAAATAGAAACGCTATTAGATATGGACTTAAGTAACCCATTTACAAAAACAAATCTCTATATCGCATTTTTGATTGAAGATGTATTGGCACACCAATAAATTTTATCACCATAAGATTTCCGTTCGCCTTTCTAGGTAATAACGGCAAATGGGACATACGAATGAAAGAGCTTCTAGTAAAAATCCGCTTCGTTATCTGGGTGCCCACCCTTATATCTTTGCGGATTTCCCCCTAAATGTTTCTCCTAGCCATAACGAAAAAACTGACGAACCAAATGGTCACCAGTTTTTTTGGGGTAATATCGATAAACTAAGGGTTATTTTTTGTTTTTGTTTTTGTTTTTAGTTTTATTTTTGCTATGTGAATCCTTTTTTTCTTCTTTTAGTACATTAGTTGTTTTTAATGCCGTAAAATCTGCTTCATCACCAAATTCCATACCATAGCTTGGATTTCTGTCTATGCGAGTATGATGATCTTGATCTTGATCAAGATTTAGATCAGGATTAAGGTCTTCATCCCCATCAAATCGCATAATAAGCACAGGTAAGGATATTAGTCCTGCTAATCCAACGAATGCATATATCCATCTTGACAATACTGCTGTTTGTCCACCAAACAAATAGGCAACTAAGTCAAATCTAAAAAATCCTATAAGTCCCCAGTTGATTGCTCCTATGATGACTAACACTAAAGCGATTCTATAAACTACGCTCATGTTTACACCTCCTTCACTTGTAAATACGAAGCCAGTTATACATTTGAAGTTTATGCTTCACATGTATGAAAAGCGTCGATACTGCAAAAAAACTGTCATAACAAGTGGTAAAATTACAAATACTTATCGAGTAATTAAATCACCCATTTTGACGGTCTTATTTTTAGCAATAGCCGCTTATTTATACAAAACGTATTCCTAGGCTAAGTTATGTTACAAACAAAGGAACGTTAGAAAATCAAAGGTAATAAACCACTTTTTAAATGGCTTATCACCCAAACGTAGAGATGATCATCATAAATTTAATTCTTAATTCCCTTACTATTCAATTTTTCATGTTGTAGTAGCCATTCCTTTCTCCACATCCCACCTGCATAGCCTGTTAATGTTCCGTTTGAGCCAATAATTCGATGGCAAGGAATGACGATGCTTAAATTATTTTTGCCATTTGCACTTCCTACAGCTCTCACAGCTTTTTCATTGCCGATGGAAACGGCAATTTCTTTATATGTTGCTGTTTCACCATAAGTAACACTTGTTAAAGCATTCCAAACATCTTTTTGAAAGTTAGTACCATCAAAATCATAAGAAAATGTAAACTCATGGCGCTCACCGATGAAATATTCATGTAGCTGTTGTTGGCAATCTAATAAAACTTGAGGTGTATCTTTTTGAGGAACATTTACTATTTGATCTTGCTCTGAAAACATTATTGAATAGACCTCTGTATCAGAACCTACAATTTCAATGATGCCGATGGGAGAGTTAAAATCTAATTTATATTGTTTCATCGTATAGAGACCTCCATAAATAAAAAGTGGCATAAGCTTCCCAGTCTTTCCAATGTGTTGCAATGTTCTTGATTTCCTCAACAGTCGGCTTACTATTTAATGCTAATTGATTTTTTAAGGCATTATGAA